>JAPLIF010000175.1 GCA_026389255.1 Cyanobacteriota bacterium | reverse complement strand
ATGACGAGGGATTTCCGTTTTGGTTCTTTATTGACTCGCCGTGGCTGAATTTTCATCTTCTCTTAGGAATTCCAATTCTCTTTGGCATTCCCACCTTTGGCACCCCTTCACCCAGGTGGCTACCGCCAATCCGCCCCCACGGGTGGTGTCTGCCCAGGGTTCCCTGCTCTACTTAGAGGATGGAACCCCCTTGATCGACGCCATCAGTAGTTGGTGGGTGACCCTGCACGGTCATGCCGAGCCTTCGATTGCCGCCGCAATTGCCGCCCAGGCCATGGTCTTGGAGCAGGTGATTTTCGCCAACTTTCGCCATGTCGGCGCCGAGCGTCTCGCCGAACGACTCACTATTCTCACGGGTCTTGATCGACTCTTTTTTTCAGACAATGGCTCCACCGCCGTAGAGGTGGCCATCAAGATCGCCTGGCAGTGGTGGCACAACCGCGGCGAACCCCGCGCCCAACTGGTTGCCTTTGCAGGGGCGTACCACGGCGACACCTTTGGGGCGATGGCCGTTGGCGAGCGTTCCCTATTCAGTGCCCCCTTCGATCCCCTGCTCTTTGCTGTGGCCCGCGCCCCCTGGCCTGCCACCTGGTGGGGTGATGGCTCGGTGGAAGAGCGGGAAGGCCAGGCCCTGGAGGTGCTGGAGCGCCTCCTGCAAACCCCAACCGCCGCGGTGATCCTGGAACCCCTACTGCAGGGGGCGGGCGGCATGGCCATGGTGCGCCCTGCTTTTCTGCAAGAGGTGCAAAGGCTGACGCGCCAGGCGGGGGCCCTTTTGATTGCCGATGAAGTGCTCACGGGCTTCGGCCGCAGCGGCTCCCTGTTCGCCTGCCAGCGGGCCGGCCTGGCGCCCGATCTCATGGCCCTTTCGAAGGGCCTTACGGGGGGCTTTCTGCCGTTGGGCGTGACCCTGGCTCGCGAAGTGCTCTACGAAGGGTTTATCGGCACCGATCCCAGCCTGACCCTTTTCCATGGCCATAGTTTTACGGCCAACCCCCTCGGCTGTGCCGCGGCCCTGGCCAGCCTGGACCTGCTCGAAGCCAGACCGGAGAGTTATCAGGGTATGGAGGCGCGACTGAAGCCCGGCCTCATCGCCCTTGCTGCCCATCCCCGGGTGCATCGCCCCCGCCAGCTCGGCTGCGCCGCCGCCTTTGACCTCGTGGTCGAGGAGCCTGGTTACCTCAACACTGCCGGACGGCGCCTGCAGGAGCTCGTGCAGCAGCGGGGAGTCTTTTTACGCCCCCTCGGATCGGTGGTGTACCTGTTTCCACCCCTGGCTACCACGGACGAGCAATTGGACCAGTGCTTCGAGGCGATCGGCCAGGCCCTGGATCAACTCTGACACTGCCTACTGCCTACTGCCTACTGGCGATTCCCCTCAGGGCCCGGCCAGGATTGCCTCCTCCACATCGGCGCGGGAGAGGCCGTAGGAGAAATGGCGCACCCTGCGTTGACCGTCCTGCTGCCAGCAGACCCGAAGGTCTTCCATTTCCAGCTCGATGCGGGCACTCCATTGGGGCCGATGCAGATCCCAGCTGGCAGGCTGCCGGCTGTCCTGATGGGCGCCGATCTGGCGCAGCCACGCTTCCAGGGATGGCAGCGGGTGGTTGTAGAGGGGCATCTGCTCAGGGGGGAGCATCAGCATCGGCGAGGGGTTCGGCTTGGGCAGTCTGGGGAAGGACGGGGTCCATCGGTGGCTCAGGGGGCCCATCAACCCGATCAACCCCTTCAACCGCCCAACTGGGCGGGGTGATCAGGGCCGTCCCCCGGGCCCAGGCCACGCCAAGACCGAGCACCAGGCTGAGGATCAGGGCCACTCCCAGCAGCAAAAGGGCCAGCCATTCGCCGCCCGAGAGGGCGCGGCGCACGGAAACCCTGCGGCCCGCTGCCGCCGCCCCCAGCTTTGGGGGACCAACCGGCGGTAGGGAAGGGACGGCCACCTCAGCCAGTTCCTGGTCATAGGCCCGGCGGCGGGCCGGATCGATGAGGGTGGCGTAGGCCAGCTGCAGCCGCGCAAAGGCGGATTGCGCGTCGTGCGGCGGTAGTTGGGTGGTGTCCGGGTGGTAGAGCTTGCTGAGGTGACGGAACGCCTGCCGCAGCTCCTGGGGGGTGGCCGCGCTGGAGAGTTTCAGCGCCGCGTAATGGCAGGAGCCGCTCGGAAGGTCGGGGAAGGATGGGGCAGGGTTGGGCGAAGGGGCCATGGCCCAAAACGGCGGCGGCAGGGCGCGGTCGGCGAGATCCTAGAAAGAAGCTTCCAGGCCCCCGTGGATGGTCAACCGTCCTGACCCTGTCAGATCGTCGGTCTCCGAGCCGATCCCTGCCAACGCCAGGCCGGGCGATCCGTTGCTGGGTCCATCCCCAGTGCTCGATGGTCACGGCCTGCCCACACCGGAGTTCTGGCGCCAGCTGGGCTGGATGCCGGATGCCGGCCAGCTGGAGAGCCTGGTGGCGCTCCAAGGGCAGTTGAGGCACTGGAACAGCCGCCTCAACCTGACCCGATTGGTGGAGGGCGAAGACTTCTGGATCGCCCAGATCTTTGACAGCCTCTGGCCCTTGGTGCCCCTGCTAACCCAGCAGCCCCCCCAGGCGGCGCCGTTGCGCCTCATCGATGTCGGTACGGGCGGAGGATTCCCAGGGCTGGCCATTGCCATCGCCTTACCCGAGGCCCAACTCACCTTGGTGGATTCGGTGGGACGCAAGGTGGAGGCGGTGCGATCCATGGCGGCCTCCCTGGGGCTGGGGGATCGGCTGCAGCTGCGCTGCGAGCGGGTGGAGCGCACCGGCCGTAGCCGTGATTGCCGCGGTCGTTTCGACTGGGCCATGGCCCGGGCCGTTGCGGCAGCGCCTGTCGTCGCCGAATATCTGGTGCCCTTGCTGACTCCCCAGGGCCGGGCCCTGCTCTATCGGGGCCGTTGGGAGCCCGGCGACCGGGCCGATCTCGATCGGGCCCTACCCCTGCTGCGGGCCGAAGTCGAAGCGGTCCAGGGCCGCGAGTTGCCAGCGGAGCGGGGGGTGCGCCATGCCCTCTGGCTACGGCCCTTGGCTCCCTGCCCGGCCGCCTATCCGAGGGCCGTGGGGGTGCCGCTCAAAGCGCCGATTGGTGCTGAGGCCAGCGAGCCCTGATCGGGGCTGCGTCTCAAGGGCGCTCGTCGCCTTTCATGGGCTGACCAACCGCTTCATCTTTTGGCCGCCGAGCCGCTGGTTAAGGCGGCGCAGGAGGGGGGGAATCTCCTTGGCCCAGGGGCTGGCCCCGAGGACCCCGAGCAGATCCGTTTCGCTAACCGCTTGGTCCAGGGCCCCGGCGTTGGCGCCCGGAAACCAGTGGTCACCATGACCCAACAGCCCGTAGCGGGCCCGGCAGAACCCCTCCATGTCCCAGGCTTCCAGCAGGTTGTGAAGCCAGAGCAACACCGGCAGATTGAGGCCCCCTGGGGTCTGTTGCCACGGGGGCAGGCCCTGGTCCCAGGTCTCCAACCAGGCCGCTCCCAGGGCTTGGACTTGGGCCGCTTCCAGCCTGGCCAGCACCGGTGGCAACAGCTCGTGAGCCCTATCCAGTAGGGCCACCGCCTCCAGATGGAGATCAAAATCCCCAGGTCGGGCGGCCCCCAGGCTCAGGGTGTGCGCGCCGGGGGCACTGAGGCAGAAAAGATCGTTGAAGACGATTGGATGCAGGGGGGCGCAGAGATCGAGCAGGCGCTGGGAAGGGGTATGCAGATGGCCGCCTTTGTCGGTGGGGCTGATCAGGAAGACCCCCATGTCATGGGCCGTGGCGGCGGCAATGGCGGGGCCATTGTCCTGGCGGATCCAATACCAATGGAGGTTGATGTAGTCGAAACCATCGCTCTCGATCGCCGTCAGGATGACATCGAGGGGGGCATGGGTGGAGAAGCCCACGTGGCCGACTCGACCTGCGTCCTGCCAGCGACGGGCGACCTCCAGACAGCCCCCGGGCCGCAGGGTTTGGTCCAGCAGCTCGGTGGTGTTGATGCCATGCACGCTGAGGAGGTCCACCCGGGAGACGGCCAGCCGCTCAAAACTGACGCGCAGCTCGGCCTCGAAGGCGTCGGCATCGGCCTTGGGGGCAACCTTGGTTTGCAGGATCCGCTGGGGATCGTTCACCTGGGGCAATAGTTCTCCCAGCTGGCGTTCGGAGCTGCCGTAGCCCCGCGCGGTTTCGATGTGATGCAGGCCGGCGGCCGTGGCCGCCTCCAAAATGGCCTTCAGATTGGCCTGGCTGCCGGGATCGACCTCGGAGGCACCCACATCGGACCAGCTCTGCTGAAACCGCATGCCTCCCAGGGAAAGCAAGGGCATGGCCAGGTTGGTGCGTCCGAACCGACGGGTCGGCACCTTCATGGCTTGGGGGCAGCGGGCCGCGGCAGGGTGCGGCGCGGTCGGGCGGGGGTCGGCACGCCCAGGGGCAGGATCTCCTGCTCATCAAGGCGGCGTTCGAGGGCCGGCAATTCTTCGTAGGCCACCCAGTGGATGCAATCAACCGGGCAGGTGTCGATCGCTTCCTGGATGCGTTCGGTGCTGTTGCTATCCTGGCGAATCGCCCTGG
>JAPLIF010000240.1 GCA_026389255.1 Cyanobacteriota bacterium | reverse complement strand
CATGTGCCAGTGGTGTCCATCCATCTGGTGGAACTGGTGGCGCGCTCCCTGGCCCAGGAGGGACACAACCTGATGACCTCCGGTTCCCAGGGGGTGAATGCGGCCGTGATTCGCAGTGTTCTTGACGTGGAGCCGTCCCGCCTCACGGTGCTCCTGCCCCAGAGCCTGGATCGCCAGCCGGCCGAATCCAGGGAGCAACTGGATCGTGTCCTGCATCTGGTGGAAAAGCCCGAGCACGATGAATTGCCCTTGCCGATCGCCAGCAGCCTCTGCAACCAGGAAATCATCAGCCGCTGTGACCAACTGATCTGCTTTGCCTTCCACGACAGCGAGACCCTGCTGGCCAGTTGCCGCACCGCTGAAGACATGGGCAAAGTCGTCAGCCTGATGTTCTTCGACTGAGCCTGTTTTCGCCTGGACCTGTCTTGGCTGGATCTCGATTGCCATGGGCCTGGCTTCAGACCCCTCCTGTTTAGGAGGACCGAGCCGGCAGCACCTGAAGCCTGGTCCCTTCTCTCCCCATCACCGTGACGGCGTGGCCCGGCAGCAGGGGCACCCCTGGTTCCAGGTTGGTGGCAGCCCAGCTTTGGCCCTGCCAGCGCACCCGCCCCCGGCCGTTGTTCTCAAAGGCGCTGATCACCTCGGCGGATTCGGCCCGGCTGCTGGGGGGCAGGGGCCGTTCGCCTTGGTGCCGATCCCAGCGGCGTAACCAGCCGTAACCCAGCGCCAGTAGGGCGGTAAACAGCAGGCCCTGCAGAACCGTCGCCAGGGCCGGAGCGGCGGCCGCTAGCAAGGCCACCGCCAGGGCCGCCAGGCCCGCCATCAATAGCAGGCCATCGCCATCGAAGCCCGCCAGGGCCAAGGCCAGCAGCGGCAGACCCGCCAGCAACCAGAACAGGGCTGGGGTGAAGGGCATGGGGGCGCGGGCGATTCATTGGCGGCTGTCCTACCTATGTTGATGGATTAGGGCTGTTGGTGATGGAAACCGTTCTCCTGCCTGTTCTGGCCGTGCTGGCCGTGCTCGGCATCAGCAGTGTCAAGGTGACCAGCAGCAGCCAATCCCAGCTCGTTGAGCGCCTGGGCAAATACAACCGCCAGCTCTCTCCGGGCCTTTCGTTGGTGCTGCCGGGGCTGGAGCGGGTGGTGAGCCACCAGTCCCTCAAGGAGCGGGTGCTGGATATCCCCCCCCAGCAATGCATCACCAGCGACAACGTCTCGATCGAGGTCGACGCGGTGGTCTACTGGCAGTTGCTTGAGCACGAACGGGCCTATTACGCCGTCGACAACCTGCAGGCGGCGATGGTGAATCTGGTGCTCACCCAGATCCGCGCCGAGATGGGCAAGCTGGATCTCGATCAGACCTTCACCACCCGTTCGGAGGTGAATGAGATGTTGCTGCGGGAATTGGACCAGGCCACCGACCCCTGGGGCATCAAGGTCACACGGGTGGAATTGCGGGACATCAAGCCGACCGTGGGGGTGCAGCAGGCCATGGAAAAGCAGATGACCGCTGAGCGCGAAAAGCGGGCGGCGGTGTTGCGCTCCGAAGGCGAACGGGAATCCCAGGTGAATGCGGCCCGGGGGCGGGCCGAGGCCCTGGTGCTGGATGCCCGGGCCCGCCAGGAGGCCCTGTTGCTCGAAGCCGACGCCCAGGCCAAGCAGCAGTTGCTGTTGGCCCGGGCCCGGGCCGAAGCGGCCGCCGAATTGGCCAAGGCCATGGAAGCCCATCCGGCGGCGGCCGAAAGTCTGCGGCTGCTGCTCGCCCGGGACTGGATGGCCATGGGTCAGGAGATGGCCCATGCCAAAGGGGGCAGTGTGTTGATGGTGGACCCCCAGAGCCCGGCCTCCCTGTTGGCGGCCCTCAAGGGGCTGCAGGAGAAGGGCTGAAACCGCTGCTGCAGCTCTATCGCAGGGGCCATGGCCCTGGGCCGATCAGGCCGGCCAGCGCCAGGCGGCCCGCTCCAGCACCGACTGGCCGGGCAGCACCGTGGCTCCCAGTTCCCGTTCCAGCCGCAGCAACCGGAAGCCTGGGCTGGCTTCCAAGCCGGTGATCAGGGCCTCGGCGTGGGCCACCACCCACACCTGGGTGCGCTCGGCCACCGCGCCGATCAATCGGGCAAGGGGCGCCAGCAGATCGGGGTGCAGGCTGTTCTCCGGTTCGTTGAGCACCAGCAGCGGCGGCAACCGCGGGCTGAACAGGGCCGCCGCCAGCAGCAGGTAGCGCAGCGTGCCGTCGGAGAGCTCCGTGGCATCAAGCGGCCGCAGCAATCCCGGTTGTTGCAGTTGCAGTCGAAACAGCGGCGCCCTGGTGTCCACCGTCAGATGGCAGCCGGGGAAGGCATCGGCGATGGCGGCCTGGAAACCGTCGCGGTCACCGATCTCCAGGATTGTCTGCACGGCGGCGGCCAGGTCGCCCCCGTCGGCGGCCAGGGACGGGGTGCGGGTGGCGATGCGCCCGCTGCGGGCGGGCGCCTGGCGGTCAGTGCGAAAGCTGTCGTAGAAGCGCCAATGCAGGATCGTGCGCCGCAACTGGAACACCTCCGGCGCCTCCATTGGGTCGGAGACGGCGCTGAACAGGCTCTCGTGGGGTGAGACCTCCAGGGCGATGGCTTGGCTGCGGCCGCCCGCGCCCCAGCGCTCCACCACCGCGCCGCTGCGTTGCACCAGCAGGCTGCGGGGATGGAAAGGCCCGCCGGCCCAGATCCACTCCCGCTTGATCTCCGGATCCAGCACGAAGGCACTGGTCTGGTCGTCGGCCCGATAGCCCAGCTCAATGGCATAGGAAAGCGTGGCGCCGGCGATCCCCAGCCGCAACCGTGTTGCCTCCTGCCTGCCGCTACTGCCCTGCACCGGCTGCTCACCCCGTTTCATCGCCGCCGTGGTGCGCTCCGGCCCGGCCCAGAACACCGCCGGCAATCCCCCTTCGGCGGCTAAAGCGGCCACCAGATCACCCCGGGCCGCGGCGGCAATCAGCCCCAGGGAGCGATAAAGGTTGCTCTTGCCGCAGCCGTTGGCGCCGCACACCAGGGTGAGGCCCCCCAGGGGCAAACCCCCCAGGGGCACCGTGAGCTGCTGCAAGGAGCGGTAGCCGGCCACCGCCAGGTGGCTGAGGCTGGGAGCCGCGCTGGCGCCGTTCTCTGTCGGGGTCGAGCCTTTCACAGGCATGCTCGGCGCGGCACGGTGAAGCGCCACAAGGGGAGGCGCGGCGGATTGGGGTTCAGGGCAGGGGCAAGCTCTGGGGCTGGGGTCCTGGGGACCTGCGGGATCAGAACTTGAGCACGCTGGTGGGCCGCAGGATCCAACCGGCTTCACCGGCCGTGAGCTTGTAGCAGATCTGCCGTTGGCCACCGCTGGCCTTGGCGTTGCTGTCGCCTGCTTTGTAGATCGGGAAGCGGCGCGCCAGGCAGCTCTCCACCACCTGGAATTGGTCGTGGCCCTGGTAGCCCTGGGCGTTGGCACCCGTGAGGTCCGGCAGGGTGATCGGCGAAAGTTCGCCGCCCTTCATCACGGCGTAGGCCACCACTTCGCCGTAGCTGCCGCTGCCGGCCCCCTGCACGTACACGTAGATCTCGGGCATGCCGTTGCTGTTGAGATCGGCCACTTCGGCCCCCACCACCTGGCCATTGACGGTTTGGCGGATCGGCTTGATCGCTGCGTTGGTGCCCTTGGTGGTGATTGTCAGTTGCTGCTGGGAGCCTTCGCCGCTGCTCTGCACCTGGAAGCTGGTGCCTTGAAGCTGCAGGGTTTTGTTGAAGGCGGCTCCGGCCCAGGCGCTGCCGGGCAGGGCGGTGGCTAGCAGCAGGGCGGCGGCGGTGAGCTGGGGAAAGAAGCGCATTAAGAGGGGACCCGACGGGGTAACGAACCTGCTCAGCATGGTGCCGAGCACCGCTGCTGAGCAGGCGGTAAATGGTAGGGGCCAGGGAGGGATTCCCCCCTGCCTTTGGGCGAGCACGCCCTAATGATTCAAGCCTGGCCCT
Source organism: Cyanobacteriota bacterium (assembly GCA_026389255.1). GTDB lineage: Bacteria > Cyanobacteriota > Cyanobacteriia > PCC-6307 > Cyanobiaceae > Cyanobium. The sequence goes on along the minus strand of JAPLIF010000240.1, from coordinate 1,209 downwards.
TGCGGCATGACCGTGATTCGGCGACGCAGGCGACGGCTCCAGCCCAGGACAAGCCCCACTCCTGTTTAGGAGTAAGTATGCCGGGGCGATGTTCTCCCCTTGATAGGGATCAATCGTGGCCCAGCACTTCGAAGATCTTGTTGTCAGAAGTGAAGATTCAATGGCCCAGGGCGCCTACGACCGAATGGGCTGGAAGACGGAGGGGGTGGGATTCGAACCCACGGTGCCTTTCGGCACGCCGGTTTTCAAGACCGGAGCCATCAACCACTCGACCACCCCTCCAGGGCCGCAGCCGATCAGCGATCAACTGCCTTTCCATGATGTCATGACCCTGCCCTGAAGGGTTTCTCCATTACAGCGTCAGGGCCAGCCACTTCTTGAGGCGATCCAGGTCGACCCGGATGTCATCGCCACCGGCAACGTTCGGACAGAGCAGGAAGCGGTAATCGAACCCATTGATCGCCGCCAGCTGGAAGAACTCCGGCCGTACGCCGTGGTTGGCCTGGAAGAGCTCCAGCAGCTGGCCGCCCCGGCCGTGCATCAGGTTGGTGAGGGCCCCTCCATGGGGAGCGACGATGTGGGAGGCGCCGCGGAAAAGGTTGATCTGCTCGGCCAGGGAAAGACGATCCCCACGGACAGCCACGAAGCCGTAGGGCTCCAGGAGCGCCATGACCGCGTCCTCGTTGACGACGTTGCGGCTGGGGGCGCCACGGCGGGAGAGGAAAATCCGCTGCGGTGCCGATCCAGCCGCAGGGAGCACCTTGGCCGATCGCCGCAACGTCGACTCCGAGTCGGTCAATCGGGCGGAGCGGGCCGCGACCATCCGCGCCGACAACGTCACCGAAGCCGTCGACGGGATGTACCGGGCCGTCAGTGTGGTGTCTCCGGGCGGCGTCTACACCCTCGCGTCGGGGCAGAGTCCGCTCCTCCTGGTGGCGCGCAACGAGCTGCCCATCGCCATCAACGTCGACCTGCGTGTGGAAGCCCCACCCGAGATGCAGATCAGTGACATCGGTCCCAAACAGCTTCCGCCGCGAGGTAGCCGACAGTTGACTGTGCCCGCGGAAATGAACGATTCTCGCAAGCTGGAAGTCAACTTCTCGCTGACCACGACAGATGGCCGCCAATTGGGTACGCCGACCAGCGTGACCGTACGGTCGAATGCGTACGGTCGTCCCCTGGCCGCCGTGACGGCGACAGCGGGAGGGT
>JAPLIF010000074.1 GCA_026389255.1 Cyanobacteriota bacterium | reverse complement strand
CCCCAGAGAGCCAGTAAGCGCCAGCGCTGCTTCATCGGGTCCAAGCGATTTTGAATAAGTGTAAAGGGGACCCGGTGGCATCCGCTGACTCCTGGACTTATTTTCAGGGGGTGCGCAGCCAGGGGGTGCTGGTTGCGGACTCCATGAAGTCGCCCATCAATCCGGGTTCGGAGGCGGTTGCCGTGGCTATGGCTTGGGTTTTGGAATCCAGGATCAGGTCATCGGCCTTGAGGGACTCGACCAGTTCGGGCCCGCCGAGGCCATGGGTCCAGATCTTGACTTCGCTGTCCTTGGGACAGTTGAAGTTGAGCATTTCGAAGGGAAACACCACCCGTTCCAGAAAGAATCCCTCCGGGCCCAGGCACCGCAGGATCACCATGCGATCTGAGCCATTGCGGTAGCTGCAGACGAGGTCGCCGACGCCAGGATCCTCTTCAATCTCAAGAATAGCGGTCTCCAGATCAGAAAGGACGGTCCGCTCCAACGTCGTTCGCTTCAGGGGTAACCCATCTAGCCATTACTGCTTGCAGGGTGGTGGTGGCAAAGGAGACCTTTTTGGGGTCTTCATGATTTTTTCATTCGTGGCCCTTGCCAACGTTGCGTTCTTGTGGCAAGCCATACGCGATGACAGGCGCCTCATGGTGGGCCAGCTCCCTGCTGACTGCGCTTCGCCCCTGACTCAGAGGCTGCGGAGGGCCACGATGGGATCGAGGCTTGCGGCTCGCCGGGCCGGTACCACGCCAAAGAACAGGCCGATCGATCCTGACAACAGCACGGTGGTCAGCACCGTGGAGGCTTCAATGGCGGCCGGTAGGGGCGTGAAGGCCGCCACCATGGCGATGGTGCCCAGGCCAAGGGCGCTGCCAATCACCCCACCAAGACTGGCCAGGACCAGCGATTCGACCAGGAACTGCAGCATCAGGTCACTGGGACGGGCCCCAAGGGCCTTACGCAGGCCGATTTCTTCGGTGCGCTCACTCACCGACACCAACATGATGTTCATGATGCCAATGCCGCCCACCAACAGGGAGACGGCTCCGATGGCGGCCAGCATCAAGGTGAGTCCACCGGTGATCTTGCCGACGATCGCCAGGGCATCCTTCTGGGAGCGCACGGCGAAATCATCTTCCGCCAGGATGCGGTGGCGCTGGCGCAGCAGATTGGTGATCTGGAAGGCGGCAGCTCCGGTATTTTTGGCGTTGATGGCCTCCACGCTGATGAAGCTGAGGTTGACCCCATAGGTTGGGTCGCGGCCGCTGAGGCGGCTCACCATGGTGCCCAGGGGGAGATAGGCCGCCTCGTCCTGGTTGGAGCCGAAGACCGCTCCCTTGGCCTGCAGCACGCCGATCACCTCAAAGGTTTGATCGCGGATGCGGAGCTGGCGGCCGATGGCGTCACCGGTGGGGAGGAGTTTGTCGCGCAGGTCCGGGCCGATCACCGTGACCATGCGGGACCCGGAGATGTCGTTGGCGTTGATGAACCGGCCCTGGGCCATCTCGAAACTGCGCACAGGCAGAAATTCGGGTGTCACGCCGGAGACGGTGGCGGTGGCACTCAACGAACCGGATTGAACCACCTCGCTGAGGGTGATCTGGGGGGCCACCTGGCGCACACTTGGCACCTGTTCGCCAATCGCCTTGGCGTCTTCGAGCACCAGGGTTTTGGGGGAATCAATGCCCTGGCGGCGGGTGTCGTTGCGGCCGGGCACCACGAACAGCACATTGGCCCCCAGGGTGCTCAGCTGGCCTTCCGCCAGATTCTGGGCTCCCCGGCCGACCCCCACCAACGTGATGACGGAGGCATTGCCGATCACGATGCCCAGCATGGTCAGCAGGCTGCGCAGCCGATTGGCCTGCAGCGTGGTGAGGGCCATGCTGATGGTTTCCCGCAGGGGGAGACGGCGGGGCATGGGGGATCGAAACAGTGCCTACAGGATGGACGCGGCAGAGGGGGTGTTGGGGTTCCGGGCGTCGCGATGGACCACTCCCTGCAGCAATTCCAGGGTCACAATTTCCCCCTGTCTCAGATGCAGCATCGCGTTGGCGACGCCCACAATCACCGGCACACCGAGCCGTTCGGCGACGGACGCTGTGGGACCCTGGGGCCCCTCTTCTTCCACAATCACCCCTTTGGCTTTACGGATGGCGTCCAGATAGGCGGCATTGGTTTCACGCACCACAAGGATCTCGCCATTTTCGAGGCGGTCTGCCTCCTCGGGGGAGTTGGCCAGATGCACCTTGCCGCTCACCGAACCCGTACCGATGCCGATCCCCCGTCCCAGCACCGCCGAGACGATGCCCACTTTCACCAGATCGGTGGAGCCGCTGACCCCTTCCAGGGTGCCGGCCGTTTCCACCACCAGATCGCCCTCCCGCAACAGGCCGTTCTGCTGGGCCACCCCCATGGCCAGGGTGAAGGTGCTGGCGGTGGAGGGTTGTTCGGGGATCAGCAGGGGGTTCACACCCCAGACCAACTGCAGCTGGCGGGCCACGGTCTCCTCACTGGTAATCGCCAGGATGGGGGTGCTGGGGCGGAATTTGCTGACGTTGCGGGCGGTCGATCCCGACTTGGTGAGGGGCAGGATGGCGGCGGCGTTGAGTTGGCGGGCAATGCTGCTCACCGCCTGGCTGATGGCGTTGGGAATGGTGGTAGCCATCTGGCCATCGAGGATCCTCAGGGGATAGTCGCGCTCGATGCGCCGGGCGATGCGCGCCATGGTGGCCACCGCTTCCACTGGGTAGTCGCCTACGGCGGTTTCGTTGGAGAGCATGACCGCGTCGGTGCCATCCAGGATGGCGTTGGCCACGTCACTGACTTCGGCCCGGGTGGGTCGGGGGCAGCTGGCCATCGAATCGAGCATCTGGGTGGCGGTGATGATCGGGATGCCCAGGCTGTTGGCCTTGCGGATCAGTTCCTTTTGCAGCAAAGGGACTTCTTCGGCGGGCATCTCCACGCCCAGATCGCCCCGGGCCACCATGACGCCATCGCACAGGGGCAAGATGGCATCGATGGAATCAATGGCCTCGAATTTTTCGATTTTGGCCACCACCGGTGTGCTGCAACCGTGGCTGTGGATCAGATCCTTGATCTCCTGCATGTCCGAGGGATTGCGCACGAAGCTGAGGGCGACCCAGTCGACCCCCTGCTGCAGACCAAAGGCGAGGTCCCGGCGGTCTTTCGGGGTAAGAGCCCTGATGGACAGCTGCACATCGGGGAAATTGACCCCCTTGTTGTTGGAAAGCACTCCGCCGACCGTGACGCGGCAGTGGAGGCTTTGATCGGCCTGGTCGACATTCTCGACCACCATCTCAACCCGGCCATCGTCGAGCAGGATGCGGCAGCCATTGTGAACCTCCTCGGCCAGTTTGTCGTAGGTCACGGTGGCGATGGACTGGTTGCAGCTCACCTGCCGTGAGGTGAGGGTGAAGGCATCGCCGGTGGCCAGGGAAATCGGGCCCGCTTCAAAGCGCCCCAGGCGGATCTTCGGACCCTGCAAATCCTGGAGAATGCCGATGTGGAGCCCCATCTCCTGCGCCACCTCGCGGATGGTGGTGATGCGCTCGGCGTGGTCCTCGTGGTCGCCGTGGGAAAAATTGAGCCGGAAGGTGGTGGCACCCGCTTCAATCAGCTGGCGCAGCACCTCCTTGGATTCGGTGGCCGGGCCGATCGTGGCCACGATCTTGGTACGACGCATCGGATCGACCGTGGCCATGGGATCTTGCTATAGGAGCCGGAAACTACCATCCTGACTCTTTAAGCTGCCGTTGACCATGGACTTCGCCACTTATCAGCGTCGCTCCCGGGAAACGGCCTTTTATCCCGATGCTGGTGTCAACCCGATTTATCCCACCCTGGGGCTCTGCGGTGAATCGGGTGAGGTGGCGGACAAGGTGAAAAAGGTGCTGCGCGACCAAGGAGGGACCTTTGATGCGGACTCCCTGGCCGGCATTCGGCTCGAATTGGGGGATGTGCTCTGGTACGTGTCCCAGTTGGCCACCGAGCTCCATCTCAGCCTCGATGAGATCGCCGAGGCCAACCTGGCCAAGCTGGCCAGCCGGGTGGCCCGGGATGTGATTACGGGCAGCGGCGACTGCCGCTGAAGCAGCCCCCTAGCCTGGTTCTACTGAGGGACTGTTGCGGTGCCCAACCTTCTGCCAAGGACCTGGTCCCTGCGGCTCCTGCTGCCGGGTCTGGTGCTGTTCCTGGGGCTCTGGCTGGGTGCTCCGGCCAGGGCCCAGGCCCTGGAAATGCAATTGAGTGAGGTGACCGTCGCACCCTGCCCCGTGGAGGACGTGGGAAGCCAGCCCCAGCTACGCCGTCCTTCCGGGGCTGCTTGTTATGCCCTGCGGGGCCAGGTCAGCAACAACAGCTCTCGCACCGTGCGGGACACCGATGTCTTCGCCTTGATTTTGGATGCCAGCGGTGAACCTGTGCTCCCCAACCGAACCCGGCTGGGCTCGATTGGGGATATTCCGCCTGGCCAGTCGCCTTTCGCCCTGAGGCTGGCCGTTCCGGCTGGCACCCCAGGTCCTTTCACGGTGCGCAGTGCCAAGGCCAGGGGTTTCAATTCGCCGGTACGGACCGGTGCCGCACCGGGTCAGGAATTACTGCCCCTGGAGGAGGCCCTGATTCCCTGATGGAATGGTGGGCTTGGATGGAATGATCGCAGGCTTGGATCGATGGGCGCAACCGCGGGCTGGGGGTCGATCCTTGGGTGGGCCCGGTTTAACCCAGGCCAGAACTGGCCAATAGCATCCGCCCCTGTTCCAGCAGACTCTGCACCAAGTTGAGGGCCAGGAAGGCCACAAAGGCCGAAAGATCGATGCCGCCAAGGGGAGGGATCAGGCCGCGGAAGAGGTTGAGGTAGGGGTCGGTGATCGAGCTAATGCCGCTGAGAATGGGGTTGCTGCCCCAATCCAGGTTGGGGAACCAGCTGAGCAGCACCCGGATCAGAAGGACGACCGAGTAGATCATCAGGGTCTGGGCCAGCACGTCCACAAGCTGACTAAAGATCGGCATGGAGCCAAGGAAACTGATTGTTCTTGGAATCTAAGACGGGGGGGAGGTTCTGCCCGGCGCCGGTCTGGGCGACTTGGGAACATCCTCGGGACGGATCGCAAAAGTGCGATGAAATTTCTCGCTCAGGCTCAGCCAGAACGATCGACCGTCGCTCTGACGTTTGCGTTCGATGAAGTCCTGGGCCAGCAGTTCCTTGATGTGGTCGTAGGCACCCGAGCCGCGCAGCTCAACGA
>JAPLIF010000095.1 GCA_026389255.1 Cyanobacteriota bacterium | reverse complement strand
TAGTCGAACTTCTGATCGGGGAACTGGTCTCTGGCAAAGGTGTCAGCAGGTTCTTGACCCAGATCCGCAGCAAACCCACGGATCGCCAAGTTCATCGCTGCCAAGCGCCAGGTGGTTGGGTTGCTCTCCTGCCCATAGATCGAGGCATCATCACGCTTACCCCCGTGTGCCTGGATGAACTTCTCGCTCTGAACGAACATCCCGCCTGATCCGCAGCAGGGGTCATAGATCCGACCCTTGTGAGGTGCCAGAACAGCAACCAGCGTTTTGACGACGTGAGCAGGCGTATAAAACTGACCGCCCTTCTTGCCTTCAGCACTGGCGAACTGACCTAGGAAGTATTCGTAGACCTCGCCCAGCACATCACCTGATCGCTGGTCGTCGGCAAATCCAATGGTGGAAATCAAATCCACTAGTTCACCTAGTCGCCCTGGTTCCAGTTGGGCAGCGCCAAACCGCTTATCCAACTTGCCCCGCAGCGTTGGGTTCTCGTTCTCGATGGCAACCAGTGCCTTATCGATCAGTTGACCAATATCAGGTTGCTTTGCCCTTGCCCTTAGCGATTCCCAGCGAGCATCAGCAGGAACCCAGAACACGTTCTCCTGGGTGTAGTAGTCACGGTCTTCCAGTGCTGCCTGGTGATCGGCAGGGTCATCCCCCAGGTAGAAGTCGGATTCGGGGTTGGAAACCGTCTGAAGCACCTTGCCTTGCTGAGCAGCAAAGGTGTCTGAGATGTATTTCAGAAATATCAGACCCAGAACCAGATGCTTGTATTCCGCAGCATCCATCTGGGCACGAAGTTTGTCGGCAGTTGCCCAGAGCACTGCCTTGAAATCCTTGGCGGGTGCTTCCTTCTTCGCTCTGCCTCGACCTCGCTTGGGCGCTGGTTCGTCGTCTGACCGCAGCGATGCCAGCAGGTCATCGAGACCGCCCAGGTCTTCACCCGTCTCCTCGTCGTCTGCTTCTTGGGTGGGGAAGGTCGCTGAATCGGTCACTCGGTCTGTTCACTTCCGCCCATCCTCGCCTGCTGGACTGGGTTTTGCCCGTTATGCGGTACGCGCATAGTTCTTGGCAACTGCCTTGGCGCCAAGGGACTCAATGGACTCCTTGACCTCACCGCCTCAGCGCGAGTAGTACAGATGTACCCGCTTTTGCGCGATGCCTGCTGTCCGCCTTGTTCCACCTGCGACGCCCGCTGAAGAGTGGGACTACCTGGATATCGATGTCCTGAAACCCGCCCGCTCCTCCAGGGTCTGCATGACTTGCCAGCACTTTCGCTATGAGGTCGGCAGGCACTGCGTCACCCTGCTGACCTGTCCGATCCATCAGGGTCTGATTCCTCAAGGGGAGCACCTCACCAAGCGTTGCTCTCAGTGGGTGCCACGGCAGGAGGTGGCGGGCGGGTGGTGTCCTGAGGGTGGGTGAGGTCTCTTTTTGTAAGGCGATTACGTCGCCGCGAAACGACGGTTGGTAGGGGAGTCCTGGGTAGATGCTGAGAGTGCCTGAAAAAAAGCGTTTTCCCCTACCGATCCCCTACCGCAAGCACCCAGAGGGCGCCGCCTCTCTCTTTAGCGCCTAAAACTCAAGATAACGCTTCAGACGACAAGGTTTACGCATTGAACGCTTTCTTTAGAGCGCTTTTTGGCACTCGTTATTAAAGGCGGCACCCAGATTCGAACTGGGGATAAAGGATTTGCAATCCTCTGCCTTACCACTTGGCCATGCCGCCGCAGGGGAGCAAACTCCCTGCAGCGGATCGTATCAGCCATGGCATGCCCCACCGACTCCTGGTCCTGAGCAACGGCCATGGGGAAGAGCTGATCGCCCTGCAGCTGATGCGGGCCCTCAAGGCCCGCCAGCCCGGCCTGCAGCTGCTGGTGATGCCCCTGGTGGGGATGGGCTCCGCCTTTGACCGCGCCGAGCGCCAGGGCCTGCTGACGCGCTACGGCCCCCGCCGCCCCCTGCCCAGCGGCGGCTTCAGCAACCAGAGCGTCTCGGGCCTGCTGCAAGACCTGGGCGCCGGCCTAGCCCAGCTGAGCTGGCGCCAATGGCGCCTGGTGCGCCGCTGGGGCCAGACAGGGGGCCCCGTCTTGGCGGTGGGCGACCTGCTGCCCCTGCTGCTGGCCTGGGCCGGAGGCGGCCCCTACGGCTTTGTCGGCACCCCCAAAAGCGATTACACCTGGCGCTCGCCCCCACCGGCCGGCTGGAGGGCCAGCCCCCTGGCCGACGCCTACCACCGCGCCAAGGGCAGCGAATGGGATCCCTGGGAATGGGCCCTGATGGGCCGGCCCCGCTGCCGCCTGGTGGCCGTGCGCGATGCGCTCACCGCCAGGGGCCTGCGGGGCCACCGGGTGCGGGCCTTCGCCCCGGGCAACCCGATGATGGATGGGCTGGGGGCCCTGCCCGCTGGCCCGGGTGGGGACCGACCGGCCGGCTTGGCGGGGCAAGCCCTCACGGTGTTGGTGGCCCTGGGATCCTTACCCAGCCCCCAGCAGCTGGCCCCGCTGTTGGAGGGCGCCGGCTTCCGGCCCCAGGCGGTGCCGGCCGGCAGTGGCGCCGCCAGCGCCTGGGGCCGGGGGCCAGTGCGGCTGCTGCTGGGGCCCCACCAATTTGGGCCCTGGGCCCCCCTGGCGGAGGTGGGCCTGGCCACCGCCGGCACAGCCACCGAGCAACTGGTGGGGCTGGGGGTGCCGGCCCTGTCGCTGCCGGGGCCCGGTCCCCAGTTCAAGGCCGGGTTTGCCCGGCGCCAGAGCCGGCTCCTGGGGGGTGCCGTCGAGCCCTGCCACTCCAGCGCCGACCTCGCCCAGAAGCTCATCACCCTGCTGGACGATGGGCCGCGCCGCCGGCAACTGGGGGCGATCGGGATGGGCCGCATGGGCCCCCCCGGCGGCAGCGACCGCCTGGCCGCACTGGTGCAGGCCCATTTGCTCGCCCCCACGGGCCCGGGGGGCAGGGGATGATGGCAGCGGGGCCGAACTCGGCCCCACCCTTTGCCGTCGCCTCCGCCCATGGTTGCCATCCCGGATCGCCACTACAACGCCGCCTGCGGCAAGTTGGCCACCCAACTGGGCATCAGCCAGTCGGCGGCCCGCCGCAAGGTGGATATCAAGGCCTCCCAAGACGGCATCACCGACCTGGCCGCCCGCATTGCCCTGGCCGAAGCGATGCTGGCCGCAGCCCAGGCCGCCGGCGTTGACAACGGCACCCTGTTCACCGACCAACTGGGCGCCGTCGGCAACGACGAAAACTTCATGACCGAAGACTGAACCCGCCCCTTCAGTGCTCGAACACCGAGCCGAAATGCTGGCGGTCGAGATCGGCGAAGACAGGTAGGCAGGCAAAACAGCGCTCGGCCAGCTCCCAGCGCTCCTCCCGGCGCAACATCGTTTCGAGGCGATCGCGGGCGCCGATCAGCCAGCGCACATCCCCCGCGGCATAGGCGAGCTGGACCTCCGTCAACTCATCGACCCGGCCCCAATCCGAACTCTGGGCCCGCTTGTCCAGCTCCACCCCCACCAGCTCATTCACCACATCCTTGAGCCCGTGGCGGGGGCTGTAGGTGCGGGCCAAGCGGCTGGCCACCTTGGTGCAGAAGAACGGCGCCACGCTGATGCCCAGCCCCTCGGCCAGGGCCGCCAGATCGAAACGGGCGAAGTGGAACACCTTCTCGACGGCGGCATTCTCGAGCAGGGCCTTGAGCCGGGGCGCCGCCCGCTGGCCCCGGGCGATGCGGATGCAACAGGTGTGATCCCGCTCATCACACAGCTGCACCAGGCAGAGCCGGTCCCGGCCGTGCACCAGTCCCATGGCTTCGGTATCCACCGCCAGGGCCCTGGCGCCGACATAGAGGGCCAGCCAGTCGTCATCCAGGTCGCCATCAAACACGGCAAAACGGGTCGGCGGCGGTTGCTGGGCGGGGCCATTGCCTGGGGCGGCGGCGGGGGATGGGGCGGGGGTCTGGGTCATCGCGGGGCCGGGGGGTCCCCCATGCTCCCCCAGCCGACTCCCGGGCAGCGTCGCAGCTGGGACTTGTGTGTT
>JAPLIF010000174.1 GCA_026389255.1 Cyanobacteriota bacterium | reverse complement strand
CGCCAATGCGCCTTAGTGGACGGCACCAGGACCAGCCACCGCAACTACGTGCGGCTGCTCACCCGCGATGAGGCCGGCGTGATCGGCAAAATCGGCACCGCCTTCGGCACCGCGGGGGTCTCGATCCAATCGATCGTCCAATACGAGGCCAGCGGCGGTGGCAGAGACGGTGGCGGTGGCGGTGGCGCCGAAATCGTTGTCATCACCCATGAGGTGGAGGAGTCGCGCTTTCGCCAGGCCCTGGCCGCCATCACCGCCCAGCCGGAGGTGGAAACCGTGGCGGCCTGCCTGCGGACCCTCTGAGCCCGCCCCCTGACCGCCGTGGGAGAGGATGGGTCCCACCTTCAGCGCCGGCAGTGCCTCCAGCCCAGGATTCACCGCAGCAGCCGGCCCCCCTGGCACCCCAGCCCCGAGCTCTCCAGATCCCAGGCCCAGGTGGAAACGGCTGGCGCCTGGGCCCACTGAGCGTCCCGCTCCGCCAGCGTCCGGCGCTGGTCCCGCCGCGCCAGCGGCCAGCTCTCGTCGCCACCACGCTGCTCCTTGGCCTTGCCATTGGTCTTGCGGCCTGCCAGCCGGCCCGGCCGCCCCGCAGCCTGATTGTGGGCCAGGCCAGCCGCATCGATTCCCTCGATCCGATCAAGGCCTCACGGGTGGGCGTGATGCAGGCCCTGGCGGCCCTGGGCGATCCGCTCTATTCGATCGAAGCCGATGGCCGGATTGAACCGCGCCTGGCCTCCGCCCTGCCCCAGATCAGTGGCGATGGCCTGCGGGCCCTCATCCCCCTACGCCACGACGTCCTCTTCCACGACGGCACCCGCTTCGACGCGGCGGCCCTGGTGTTTTCAATGCAGCGCTTCATGAAGGCCGGCACCCTGGGCTTCCAGCTGGCCGATCGGGTCCAGGCGGTGCGGGCCGTGGGGCCCTTCGAGGTGGAGCTCAGCCTGAAGCGCCCCTTTGCTCCCCTGCCGCGCCTGCTGTCGGCCATCTTCCTCACCCCCGTCTCCCCCACCGCCTACAGGAACCACCGCGAAAAACCCCTCAACGACCGCTTTGTCGGCACCGGGCCCTATCGCCTGGCCTACTTCAGTGAGCAACAGCAGCGGCTGATGCCCTTCGATCGTTACTGGGGACGCCGTCCCGCCAACGGCGGCCTGATGCTCACCACCTACAGCAACTCCACCGCCCTGCTGGGGGGCCTGCGCAGCGGCGAAATCGACCTGCTGCTCTCCAGCAGCCTGGACATCGACCACCAGCGGGCCCTGCACCGCAGTGCCGAGAAGGGGGATCTCAAAGAAGGGTTGGGGCCCGCCCTGGATATCGGCTTTCTCTCCCTGCTCACCAGCCAGCCCCCCCTCGACAACCCGACCCTGCGCCAGGCGATCGCCTCCAGCCTCGACCATGATTTGATCCAGCAACGGGTCAGCCTGGGGATGCGGCCCAGCCTGCGCAGCCTGGTGCCGCCCTCCCTACCCGGGGCCGACCCGGATGCCTGGCCCGCCTACAACCCCGGGCGCGCCCGCAGCCTCTACAAACGGGCGGGCTATTGCCATGGCAAGCGGCTCAGCCTGCCGCTCACCTTTCTCTCCGATGTGCCCACCGACCGACTCTTTGCCCTCACCTGGCAAAGCCAGCTGAAACGGGACCTGGATGATTGCGTGCGCCTCGAAGTCAGCGGCATGGAATCAACCACCGCCTATTCGCAACTCGATAAGGAGGCGTTCCCGATGATTCTGATCAACTGGATGGGGGACTATCCCGACGCCGAAAACTACCTCTCCCCCATGCTCGCTTGCACCAAGCCCCAGGGCAATCGCTGCCTGGAGGGGGGCAGTGCCCTCAGCGGCAGCTTCTGGACGGCCCCCGGATTGGACGCCCAGCTGCAACGCAGCAGCGAACTGGCTGGCCCCGAGCGGCTGGCGCTGCTGCAAACGATCCAGCGGCGGGCGGCCGTGGGTGTGCCCTATCTGCCGGTGTGGGTGGTGCGGCCGGCGGCCTGGGCCCGGCCCCAACTGGAGTCGCCCCGTTTTGACGGTTCCGGCCGGGTGGTGCTCTCCCAATTGCGCCCGATCGGCCCAACGGCGCTCAGCCCAGCGGCGCTCAGCCCCCTGCAGGCAGGAGGCCAACGATGAGCCGCCGCCGCCAACTGCTGAGCTACGCGGCCTCCCGGCTGGCCCTGGCGCCGGTGATGTTGTGGCTGATCGCCAGCCTGGTGTTCCTGTTGTTGCGCCTGGCCCCCGGCGATCCGGTCGATGCCCTGCTGGGGCCCCGGGCCCCCGAGGCGGTGCGCGCCGCCCTCAGGCACCAGCTGGGACTCGACCAACCCCTGGCCCAGCAATACGTGAGCTTCATGGGCAAGTTGCTGCACGGCGACCTGGGCCTGTCCCTCAGCAACCAGGAGCCGGTGAGCCGCATCATTGCCCAGAGCCTGCCCGCCAGCCTGGAGCTGGGGGTGGTGGCCCTGAGCATCGCCGCCGTGCTGGGGCTTGCGGTGGGCTTCAGCGGCATCGCCCGCCCCGAGGGGCGCCTGGATCTGGCGGGGCGCCTGTTCGGCATCGGCACCTACGCCCTGCCGCCCTTCTGGGCCGCCATGGTGCTGCAGCTGGTCTTCGCCGTCGGGCTGGGTTGGCTGCCGGTGGGCGGCCGCTTCCCCGCCACCATCGAACCCCCATCCGGCACCGGCTTCTTCCTCTTCGACAGCCTGTGGGCCGGCAGCGGCGCCCAGTTCCTGGGCGCTCTGCGCCATCTGGTGCTGCCGGCCTGCACCCTGGGGCTGCTGCTGAGCGGCATCTTCACCAACGCCCTGCGCCTCAACCTGCGCCGCAGCCTCGATTCCGACTACGTCGAGGCCGCCCGCAGCCGCGGCCTGGGCGAACGACGCGTGGTATTGCGCCACGGCCTGCCCAACGCCCTGCTGCCGGTGCTGACCATCGCCGGCATCACCGTGGCCTCCCTGATCGGCGGCGCCCTACTGATCGAGGTCACCTATTCGTGGCCCGGCGTCGCCCACCGGCTCCAGGAAGCCATCGCCCAGCGCGACTATCCCCTGGTGCAGGGCATCGTTGTCGTCGTCGCCGCCCTGGTGGTGCTGGTCACGGTGGCGGTGGATCTGCTGGTGGCTTGGCTGGATCCGAGGGTGAGTTTTTAGGAACCAGCGATAGAATCAAGAAGGCTTCATCCTAAAGCATTTTCTGCAATAACCCATAGGCCCTAACCAGGGCAATGCCTAACACATCAAGCAACATCAAGTTGTGAATCAGAACCAAAAACCGACCCAATTTTGTCACGCCTTGAAACTCTGACTTGCCTTGATTAATCAAACAACTGGCAGAGGCATGATAATAATCAAAAGAATGAATCGGTTCCTGGGCCCCTGAAATAGCAATAATTTGCTGCGGGGACTCTTGTCCGCTGCAATCAAAACGCCACATCAGCCATCCCCACATCATCACAAAAAATGGGAGATAGGCGACTATTTGGCCCAACAACAAGGGTGGACTAGCCGCTGGAAGAAAAATAAGTACGTTGACAAATACAAACCCAAAAAGAAGTCGAAAGACAAAATGAGCACCAACAACGTCAAAGATGATTCGCGGCAACGGCCGCTTGGCAAACAAAGCCATCAGCCATAGCGACGGAACCAAAAAGACAAATAAGGCATTTAATGGGTGGTGGGTGGCATGGGAAAAACTAAAATAAGCCCGAATGATAGGGTTGGCATTCTGAATGGCCAAGCTTTTGGCCTCTTCTTTAAGCAATAGATACGCACTAAAAGCGGATAACAAACCGAGCAATGTCAAGGCCAATAATTCCTTAACTTGAGCCAACTTGTTAGGCGGCAAGTTGATCACGATTGATGGGGGATGCAACGTTGCATATTAGCCAGACAAGGATCCTAATGGCTTAGGATTTAACAGAAAATACTCCGTTACAAGGCTCTGCCGATGACCCTACAAGAAGTCGTTCAAGCCTATTACGGCCAGGAACGATGCCTACCTTTTATCCCAACTTGTGGGGCCCAGTGGATCCATCGTCGGCGTCGACATGACCGCTGAGCAACTTGCCATTGCCCGGCAATACACGGATTTCCATGCCCAGGAGTTCGGCTATGCCAATGTCTCCTTCCTGAACGGCACCATCGAGAAGCTCGAAGATCTGGGCCTGGAACCCGAAAGCTTCGATGTGATCATCTCCAATTGTGTGCTCAACCTCTCCACCGACAAGTCTGCGGTGCTGCAAGGCGTGCAGCGGTTGCTTAAATCTGGGGGTGAATTTTATTTTGCCGATGTCTATACGGATCGACGTCTCCCCGAGGCGGTGCGGCGCCATCCCGTGCTGTACGGCGAATGCCTGGGGGGCGCCCTTTACTGGAATGACTTCCTGTCCATGGCCAGAACAGCGGGCTTTCCGGATCCCCGCCTGGTGAGTCACCATCCCATCAGCATCACCGACCCCAAGCTGGCTCCCCTGGTGGGCTTGGCCCGCTTCCATTCAGCCACCTATCGGCTGTTCAAGATCAACGGGTTGGAGTCGGCTTCGGAGGACCATGGTCAAGCCGTGATCTATCGCGGCACGCTGCCAGAGCACCCCGATCGTTTCCCCCTGGATCACCACCATGTCCTCGAAACGGGCAGGACCCAGCCGGTATGTGGCAACACCTATCGCATGCTCCACCAGAGCCGTTTCCGGGAGCACTTTGACTTGATCGGCGACTTCAGCCGCCATTTCGGACCCTTCCCCGCTTGGGGCAGCCTCTCGCCCTTTAACGACCAAGCCCCAGACGCCCTAGCACCAGCACCATCGGCAGCCCCAACACCAGTGCCAGTGCCAGCAACACCAGCCGGCTGTTGCTGAAACGCCCCTTCAACGACTTCGCCAGTGGGCCGCTGTCGTCGGATCCAGCTCATAGGCCGTCACCCCCCTCTGGAAGAGCCGCTGGGATGGGCGAGGGGGCGCCGCCAGGTCCAACGAAGCCAGGAAGTCGCTGGTCAGGCCCAACAACAAACCCTGCACCGCCTCCGGATCCACCCCCACCAGATCGGAACCCAGCCGAAACAGGGCCTCATCGCCCGGCGGCAGGCGCAGGGGCGAAAAATGGCTGCCCCCCTCCACCAGCACCAACCGGCTCCGGGGGTCCACCACCGGCAGAAACAACCCCAGTTGCTCCTGCAGCGGTGGCGTCACCAGATCCAGGCTGCCACCCACCAGCAGGGCGGGCACCGGCAGGCCGCGCAGGCCACGGTCGGGCCACAGCAGGGAGCCGAAGCTGTTGAACATCACCACGCCCCGCAACCCCTTGGGGCGCGGCAGGGCCGGCGGCAGCGCCGCCGCCGGCAGCTGACATTGCAGTAGCAGCGAGAGGTTCGTCAGGAGCAGTCGATCCACAGCCCGCGCACAACGCCGGTCCAGGCCCGGCTCCGGCTTCAAGCCCGCCGCCAGCAGGGCGGTGACTCCCCCCAACGAATGGCCCAACAGCACCACCCCATCCCCTTGCACCGGCAGCCCGCCGGCCCGTTGGGCCGCCAGCAGGGCCTTGACATCCGCCAGGCGCTCGGCGAGAACTTCGACCCCCGGTGGCGGCCGTTGCCCTTCGAGGCTGGCCTTGAGGGCCGCCGCGTCGCTGCCGGGGTGTTGCAGCACCACCGAGGTCCAGCCCTGCTGGGCCAGGGCACCGGCTAACCAGCCCAGCTGGTCAGCGTTGCCCCCCAGACCCGGCAGCAGCAGCACCCAGGGCCGATCGACCCGGCCGGGCCGCACCGGCTTCCAGATCTCCACGGGCAGGGGAGTGCGGCGATGGGCCACCACCAGGGTGAGGTGCTGGTGGTGGCCCTTGGGACCGCCCCGATCACCAAGGGAGGCGGACCGGCGTTGGGGCAATCCCATCGCGGCCAGTTCCCGCAGGGCATGGCGCTGCTGCCGCAACTGGCGCCGCCACTGGGCGGCCAGCTCCAGCAAGCCATCCAGGCGCAGATTCAGATGGGGTTCGGGTAGGGCCACCAGCAAATCGATCAGCGACACCGCCCGCTTCTCCAGCAGCAGTTGGCGCAGGCTGGCCTGCAACTGGCCCGTGGTGGATTGGCCTGCCTCCGTGGTCAGGAGTTCGCCCAGTTCACCGAGGAGCTGGCCCCCAGCCCAGCTATCGAGCAGCTGACGGCCAAAGCTGCGATCCCGCAGCAAGGGGGCTCGCAGCAACATCTTCAGCTCGCGGCGACTCGCCGGTTTGAGCAGCCCGAGCCAGATGGCCTGATCGGAGCCCCCGTTGGCCAGGTCCGCCTCCAGGGAGAGCTGGGGATCGCCGTGGCTCCAGCGCTCCAGATCCCGCAGGTTGATGGGGATCTGCAGGTGCTCCAACTGGATCTGCAGCACCTCGGCGGCCCCGGCAGGCGAAGCCACCACCAGCCAGGACGACAGCGCCAAGGCCCCCAGGAGCCTGGTGAGTGCGGTGGCGCCCCCTTGGGGCCAGGACCGGAACAAGGACTTCAACGAGCAAAGAACACTCAGGTAGCAGGCCCTGCGGCGGCATCCGCAGAAGGCGGCGCCTGACCCGGCACCCAGGCTTCATGGGGCAGGGGCTCGGTGCCGTACTCCCAGTCGTCGTAGTCGGGATCGTTGCGGATCTGCTGGTGAATCTGCTTCTGGGCCTCGAAATCGTGGGGCTGGATGGCGCCCGCGCCGTCGTCACGGGGGAGGGGGGACTGCGGGGATGTCATCGGAACCAGGGACAGTGGATTCCATTCTGACGGGGGATCGCCCGGAGGCGTCGATCGGCATCGAGGACCCATGGGCCCGAAAGGCGGCCACGGCCACCGGAATCGTTGGGTAAAACGCATCGAAACCGAGTCGGGCCACCAGGCCCGCCCGTTCGAGTTCGTGAAACAGACCCTGCTTGACGCGGGTCATGGCGAACCGGATCCCACGGATCTGCAGCTCCTGGGCCAACCCATCGAGCATGTCGGCCGCTGTGATGTCGATCTCGATGATCGCCTCGGCATTCAGCACGAACCACCGCACGGGCTCCGCCTCGGCGGCGATCGCCGCCAGGGCCCGATGGTGGAAGTCATCGGCATTGGCAAAGCAGAGGGGCGCGTCATAGCGATAGAGCACGAGACCTGGCACGGTGCTGCCCCCCGGCCAGTCCTTGACATCGTGGTAACCGGCCAGGCCCTTCACTTCCCCCATCACCGC
>JAPLIF010000089.1 GCA_026389255.1 Cyanobacteriota bacterium | reverse complement strand
GGTGAGCAACGACCTGCTCAGCCGCCGGGTTGAGACCAACGACGACTGGATTCGCGATCGCACCGGTATCGGTAGCCGCAGAATCGCCTCCGACACCGATTCCCTCACCAGCCTGGCCAGTGCCGCCGCCCAGGCCGCCCTGGATCTGGCGGGCTGGCGGGCCGAGGACCTGGATCTGATTCTGCTGGCCACCTCCAGCCCCGACGACCTGTTCGGCACCGCCCCCCGGATCCAGGCGGTCCTGGGGGCCCATCGGGCTGTGGCCTTTGACCTGACCGCGGCCTGCAGCGGCTTCCTCTTCGGTTTGATCACGGCCGCCCAGTTCATCCGCGGCGGCAGCATGGACAAGGTGCTGGTGATCGGCGCCGACCTACTCAGCCGATGGGTGGACTGGGATGACCGGCGCACCTGCGTGCTCTTCGGTGATGGGGCCGGGGCCGTAGCGCTGCAAGCCTGCCCCGCCCAGCAGGATGGCCTTGTGGCCTTCCGCATGCGCTCGGATGGCCAACGCAACAGCTGCCTCACCCTGGCCCGCAGTGGCGCCCGCCTCCCCCTGGTGGAAGACCTCTCCCGGGAGGTGGGCGGCTTCGGCACCATCCACATGAACGGCCAAGAGGTCTACAAATTCGCCGTCCGCGAAGTGCCGATCGTGCTCGCCGACCTCCTTGAGCAGGCGGGCCTGGCGGCCGAGCAACTCGACTGGCTGCTTCTGCACCAGGCGAACCAACGGATCCTTGACGCCGTGGCCGATCGCTTTGCGGTCCCCCGGGAAAGGGTGCTCAGCAACCTGGCGGCCTACGGCAACACTTCCGCCGCCACGATTCCCCTCATGCTCGACGAAGCCGTCCGCGATGGCCGGATTCAGCCCGGCCATCTGATCGCCAGCAGTGGTTTCGGGGCGGGTCTGAGCTGGGGTGGGGCCCTGCTGCGCTGGAGCGGTCCAGCCCAAGCACCCTGAAACCAGGCCGAAGGGCTGGGCCGTAATCTCCTGCCGGTTAGTGGGCACGAGGGTGCATGGCAGTCGCCTGGGTCTTTCCTGGACAGGGCTCGCAGAAACTGGGCATGGCAGCAGGGGTGCTGGAGCTTCCCGGCGCCGCCCAGCGCTTCGCCCTGGCCTCCGAACGGCTGGGACGGGATCTCCTGGCCATCTGCGCCGGCAGCGATGACGCCAAGGGGAGCGGCCCCTCCGACCTCAATGACACCCGCAACACCCAGCCGGCCCTCTTTGTGATCGAGAGCCTGCTTGTGGATGCCCTACGGGCCGCAGGCCCCCAGCCCGCCCTGGTGGCGGGCCACAGCCTGGGGGAATTGGTGGCCCTCTATGCCGCGGGCGTGTTCGATGCCGACACCGGACTCGCCCTGATGCAGCGGCGCAGCGAACTGATGGCCGCGGCCGGCGGTGGCGCGATGACCGCCGTGATGGGTTTTGACCGGCCCCAGCTGGAGCAGCTGGTGGACGCCACCGAAGGGGTGGTGATTGCCAATGACAACAGCGAGGCCCAGGTGGTGCTCTCCGGTAGCCCGGAAGCGGTGAGCGCGGTCA
>JAPLIF010000024.1 GCA_026389255.1 Cyanobacteriota bacterium | reverse complement strand
TCTGTGATCTGTGCCCTTCCCCTGGCTGAGTGCATCAATCCTGTTCCCGATTGCCTGCGCCCTATGCATTCCGTTTATCCCGGACCAGGGTGACGGCAAAACAGTGCGCTGGTACGCCCTTGGCGTGGCGCTCATCACCTTTCTGCTGACGGTCGGGGGGTATGTCAACGGCTACGACCCCGCCGTTTCCGGGCTCCAACTGGTGGAACGGGTGCAATGGCTGCCCCAGCTCGGCCTGGCCTGGTCGGTCGGCGCCGACGGCCTGTCGATGCCCTTGATCCTGCTGACCAGCTTCATCACAGCGCTGGCGGCCCTGGCCGCCTGGCCCGTGACGTTCAAACCCAAGTTGTTTTTTTTCCTGCTGCTGGCCATGGACGGCGGCCAGATCGCCGTCTTCGCTGTCCAGGACATGTTGTTGTTTTTTCTGGCCTGGGAGCTGGAACTGCTGCCGGTGTACCTGCTCCTGGCCATCTGGGGCGGCAAAAAACGTCAATATGCCGCCACAAAATTCATTCTCTATACCGCCGGTAGCTCTCTCTTCATTCTGTTGGCCGCCCTGGCCATGGGATTTTTCGGAGGTGGTACGCCCAGTTTCGAGTACAGCGCTTTGATGGCGAAGGATTTTGGCAGCAAATTCCAGATGCTCTGCTACGCGGGTCTGCTGATTGCCTTTGGTGTCAAATTACCAATTGTGCCCCTGCATACCTGGCTGCCCGATGCCCATGGCGAAGCCACGGCTCCAGTCCACATGCTGCTGGCGGGCATCCTATTGAAGATGGGCGGCTACGCCCTGTTGCGCTTCAACGTGCAATTACTACCTCAAGCCCACGTTCAATTTGCGCCACTCCTGGTGATTCTGGGGGTCGTCAAT
This sequence comes from Cyanobacteriota bacterium, assembly GCA_026389255.1. Taxonomy (GTDB): domain Bacteria; phylum Cyanobacteriota; class Cyanobacteriia; order PCC-6307; family Cyanobiaceae; genus Cyanobium. The sequence goes on along the minus strand of JAPLIF010000024.1, from coordinate 676 downwards.
ATTATTTATGCCGCCTTAACATCGTTTGCCCAACGCAATCTCAAGCGCAAGATTGCCTATAGCTCTATCAGCCACATGGGCTTCGTGTTGATCGGCATTGGCAGCCTCAGTGCCCTGGGCACCAGTGGGGCCATGCTGCAGATGGTGAGTCACGGCTTGATTGGGGCCAGCCTGTTCTTCCTAGTGGGTGCCACCTACGACCGCATCCACACCCTCCAATTGGATGACATGGGCGGCATCGGCCAGAAGATGCGCAAAATGTTCGCCCTCTGGACGGTCTGCTGCCTGGCCTCCCTGGCCCTACCTGGCATGAGTGGCTTCGTCTCGGAACTGATGGTGTTTGTGGGTTTTGTCACCAGCGAGGCTTATAGCCTGACGTTTCGGGTTGTAATGGCGTCCCTGGCGGCGATCGGGGTGATCCTCACCCCGATTTATCTGCTGTCCATGCTGAGGGAGATCTTTTTCGGCAAGGAAAATGTCGAATTGGCTTCCCATACCCATCTTGTCGATGCCGAGCCGCGGGAGATCTATGTCGTCTCCTGTCTCTTGGTGCCGATCATCGCCATTGGCCTCTACCCACGACTGGTGACCGATACCTACCGCGCTTCCGTTGAGGCCCTGGTCAACCGGGAGGAACAGGCCATGGCCCTGATCAAACCACTGGCGGCGACGGCGC
>JAPLIF010000143.1 GCA_026389255.1 Cyanobacteriota bacterium | reverse complement strand
CCGTGGGTGGAGCAACTAGAGGTGTATTCGATCGATCAGGCCATCGGGCGACAGCTACGTCCCCCCGGCCAAGAGGTGGCAAGGAACAGCTTGGGCCGGCCCGGGGCCGGCCCTGACCTGACGGCCTGGGGACAGGCGCTGCGCCAGCGGGTGCGCCGGGATCTGGGGCTGCCGGTGGCCATCGGCATCGCCCCGACCAAGGTGTTGGCCAAGCTGGCCAATCGCATCGCCAAGCAGGATCCCCAATACCGCCAGCAGGGGGTGTTCGATCTGGCGGCGGTGGCCGATCCGGACCCCTGGCTGGAAGCGGTGGCCATCGAAGAGGTGTGGGGCATCGGCCGCCAGCTGTCGCGCTGGTGCCGCCTGCGGGGCATTGCCAATGCCCGCCAACTGCGGGACATGCCCCCAGGCGAACTGCGGCGCCGCTGTGGCGTCGTGGGGCTGCGTCTGCAGCTGGAGTTGCGGGGATCCAGCTGCCTGCCCCTGGTGGAAGCCGCGCCAGCCAAACAGGAAACCTGCGTCAGCCGCAGCTTCAGCACCCCCATCACCACCCGGGCCGAGCTAAGTGAAGCGGTGGCCACTTACCTCAGCCGCGCCGCCGAAAAGCTGCGCCGTCAGCGGCAACGCGCCGGTGCGATCACCGTCTTCGTGCGCAGCAGCCCCTTTGATGGCACGGTTTTTTACAGCAATGCCGCCACCGTGGTGCTGCCCCTGGCCAGCCAGGACACGGCCGTGCTGCTGAAGGCCGGCCTGCCCCTCGCCGACCAGCTGTTCCGCCCCCACAAACCCCTGCGCAAGGCCGGCGTCCTCCTGCAGGGCCTGCAACCGGAAACCCTGCTGCAACACCACCTGCTGGCACCGCTGTCCAGCGCCGAGCAGGCACGACGGGAGGCCCTGATGGTCGCGGTGGATGGCCTCAACCGGCGTTTCGGCAGGGGCACGCTGCAATGGGCGGCCTGCGGCCTCAGCCCAGCCTGGATGATGCGACGCTCCCGTCTGTCGCGGGCGGCCACCACCCGACTTAGCGATGTGCCGGTGGCTCGGGCCTGAGCCACAGACGTGGGCAAGGCTGGATCAGAGGTGGTCCAGGTTGGGATCTTGCGAATTGCGATCAGGTTGGGCGGGGGACCCAGGGCGATCGGCAGGGGCACGACGGGAAGAACGGGTGCTGGAGCGCTCGTTTTCTTTTTGGAGGGCCTGGATCCAGCGCTCTGGCAAGGGATGGCGGGCCGGCTGACCAGGGCCAGCACGGCCGGTAAATAAATAAACAGGAAACCACACAAATTGCTGAAATAGTGTAGGTCGTCCCGGCGAAGCTTGAGCAACAGTAGAATAGCCGAGGGCCAGGGCTAAAAAGTTGAGAGAGAGGAGGATCTGAGAAATCCAATTATGGCGAGATTGGGCTTTTAGCAGGGCTTTAAGATAATCTTCGGCCTGGCTGATCTGGGGATTTAGCGCCTGAAGTACCAGGGCTCGCGCCTGGGGAAGGGGTTTATTGAGTAAGTCTTTGAGCTGGGGGGGAGCCCCGGGAAACTGGGCCAAGGCCCGGCCTAAGGCCTGGGATGTTTCCGCTTTGGCGATGGCCACTGCGGCGGACTTAATCCGCAGCGGTTGTTGAAGTTGTTGGGCTGAATTCTGCGATTGCAAACGCATTCCAGCAACGATCTGCAGCGGCATGCACAGCAGCAGGACCGGTACGGCAAAAAGGGCCAGCCGTCGCAGCAGGGCTACCCGCCGAAAACGACGGCGATCCAATTGATCCTGAACCCGCTGGGCCAGCAGCAACAGCAGCAGCCCCAACAGGGCCAGAAAAGCCGCCTGACCCAGGGCATTGATGGCGGTGAGCTGCCAGGAAATCTGAACTAATTTGGGGGGAAAGACTTGGTGGATCAACCAGGCCAACGAGAGGCCAATCAGACCCAGACCACTAAAATCAGCCAGAACTGAAAGCATAAAAAGCTTGGAGCAGATACCCTAAACAAGGAAAGTAACTAAACTTTACGCTTGCAAGCAATCACGACCAAATTACCGTAACACAGCTCTAAACGATGACAATCGACTGGGGCTGGAAGGCCCGGAAAATAACAAATGTAATTGCAAAGACAGCACGCCGAAAGAATCGCGGCTAAAGAAGTAAGCTTCAAAAAGTGAATTTTATTGAATAGACTTAATTCATCCAAAATTATCTATTTTATCAAAAATCTACCAGGACACTAAATACTAGACTCACATTTCTTTCGATTCATCAAGAAAATGAGCGGATACGCCAAAGCAAGCAAGCCGATTATATAAGGAAATATTATGTCAACTAATTATTTGTTAATTAATGAAAAAACGAACTCTGGCGATGAACATAACAGATAGGTGACCCGTGTCATTGCGGGAGCTTTGGCGGAACGCAAACAGCCAGCAAACTGTTTTTTAAGATTTTCTTCATTTATTAAAAATTTTTTCGTATAGGTTGCATTTATTCTTAATTGTTCCCATGAGTTCCTGCCAGCCAGCTTCCCTGGCTAAGGCAACGTTTCTTGGCCTGCTCGCCACCGGCACCCTGGGCCTCGGAGCCATCCAACCCGCCGGCGCTGCCAACGTGACCTATGCGGCGATTGATGCGACCAGCATCGCCTCCGGCACTCCACCTTCGTCCTTACTCAGTTGTGGAGCTATCAATCCAGGCAAAACATTGGAGATTAGCTACACAGGGCCATTAAATATTACCGATTCCTACACTCTTGAAGTGGCTAACATCAATGATACTTGAACTAACACACAAGCATTCAAAAACGTTCAATTCCTGGCAAGTGGTGCCATTGGTGCGCAGACTTTTACAATTCAGGGGATTACGATCTGGCCAACAAAAGACTCCATCAACACCTCCGGTCGTCCTTATTGATCCCAAGGGGCAACTGGTTATCAAACAAATGCGACAGGAAGTACTTTGCCAGGCTTTCCAGTTTCCACCGCAGTTGATTTTAACCTGACATCACCACAAACCAATACAGGCCTTGGTGCTGCTGGCCTGATCCTTACTGAACCGCTGCTGCTGACTTCAGCCGGTGTGACCTCCTTCACCGGCTTTAAAATCACAGGCACATACTTCAGTGGCGCCGACCCCTTTGCGGTGGGCATTGGCATCTACACCGGCGGATTTACACCTGGCGTCAGCCAGGCACCCAACCAGATCCTTGGCAACGCCTATAACCTTCCCGTCCCTGCCCCCCTGCCCCTGCTGGGAATCGGTGCCGCCCTGCACTCCAGCCGCCCCCTGTCCAGGGGGCTTTTTTTATGGGCGGAAAGGGGCCCGGCAAACCAGGCTCAAGATTCCACCAGCAACGAGGCAATCTGGTTGCGTCCATTGCCCTTGGCCAGCTGCAGGGCCTGTTCACTGCGGCGCACCAGGTCATAAAAACAGCCATCCCCGGCCGCCAGCACACTGAGGCCACCGCTGATGTGCAGTCGCCACTAGGAATGGATGAACACCCCCGGCATGGTGCTGGCGGCCTGGCGTAACCCCTCGGCCACCGCCATCGCCCCCTCCGGACCCTGATCCACCAGCAACAGGGCAAAGGCGCCGTCATCCAGCCGGCCGGCGAAATCCTGCTCCCGCAGAAACTGGCAGCCCAGATGGCAAAGATCCACCAGCACCTGGTCCCCGGCCTGGTGGCCCCAGCGGTTATTGATCGCCCGAAAATTATCAACATCAAACAACAACAGGGACAGGGGCTTGCCTTCGGCCCGGGCCCGGACCACCTCCCGTTCGCCAATGGCCAGCAACGTGACCCGATCCGGCAGGCCGCATCACCAGTTCTCCCAGCAACTCCAACTGGTGGATCTGGGTGGCCGTGGGCAGGTGGGGCTTCTGGTCGAGCACACAAAGGGTGCCCAGGTTGTGGCCGGCGGGACTGGTGAGCGGCGCGCCGGCGTAGAAGCGCACATGGGGCTCGCCGCTGACCAGGGGATTGGTGCTGAAGCGCTCGTCGTTAAGGGCATCCGGCACCACCAGCACCCCCTTGGAGGCGATGGCATGGGCGCAAAAGGCCATGGGCCTGGGCGTCTGACGCACGTTGAGGCCCCTACTGGCCAAAAACCATTGGCGATTCGCCTCCACCAGGGAGATCGCCACATAGGGCATCGCAAAGATCGAGCTAGCCAGCTCCACCAGCCGTTCAAAATGGGGATCGCTGGGTTGGTCCACCACCCCGTATCTCTCCAGCTCCCTCAGCCGTTGGGCCTCGTCGACGGGAACGGGATAGTCCGGGTAGGCCATCAAGACATTCCAGTGGCGACACCCTAAGGAGCTCCCACCGCCATCCTTCGACCCCGGCCCCTAGACGGCGCTTGGCAGCCCGTAGCTTTCCTCGTCGCTACTACACCGTTGCCGATCGAGGGCAAGCAGATGGCGCCGTTCGCGGTAGTAGGCCTCCTGAAACCGCAGGGCTTCCACATTGAGCTGCTGGAACAGGTCGTCAATGCGGCCCTCCATGTCGTGGCCATGCAGGGGGGGGATGGCGGCAGGCTCAGGCGTTTGGGGCGGCGCAGCTTCGGCCCGCAGCAACCGGGCAATACAACGCTCCAGGGTCTGCAATTCCTGGCCCCGCCAGGCCTCAAGCAAATGGCGGCAGCGATTCTGGGTCACTAGGCGGGAGCGGCTGGCGATGGCTCCCCGCAGCTGCAAGCCGGGTTGTTCCAAGGCGAGCGCCTCCACATCGCTGGGTTGCAGCAGGGGGGTCAAACGGGAGAGGAGATCGCTTTGCTCGACCACAAGGCGATCGCCCAGCAACCGCGGCAGGTCGAGATCGACCAGTTCCAGACCCGGGTCTTCGCCCCGATCGATCGCCTCCAGCCGCCCAGGGGCCAGGTGGTCCTCTTCAATCTCAGCAATGGTCGCCCAGAGCAGACGGTGGTCGCGCAGGACAAAATCCAGCTGCTCGGCCAGCCGCAGCTGGCGCCGCACCTCGGCCCGATGGTGGGGACAGTGCAAATACAGCCGCAGGATGGCCGCCTCGGCCCGTTCCTTCAGGCTGATGCTGCCGGGTGCCTCGAAGCGGCTGGAGCGCCCATGCCAGCGCTGGCCCTTGACCTGCTGGCGCAGGTCCTCCTCCAGGGAACGCACCAGGTGGGCGCGGCCCTGGCTGAGGCGCTCGGCCACCTGCTGGATGTAGCGGGTGCGGTGGGTGGCCTGGGGCAACTTGCCCAACAACTCCACCAGGGACGCCACCGCCTGCTGAAACTCATCGGCGCGGCTTAGATCACGGGGGGCCAGCACCTGGTCGATCTGCCAATCCAGCCACAGGGGGGCCCCATCCAGCAGGGCCCGATACTCCCCCGGCCCGTGGCTGCGCAAAAATTCATCGGGATCCTTGCCGGCGGGCAGCTGGAGCACCCGCAGCTCCAGCAAGCCCTGCAGCGCCTGTTGTTCCACCTCGCCGATGGCCCGTTGGGCGGCGCGGATGCCGGCCCCGTCGGCATCAAAATTGAGAATCAGGCGCTTGCTATCGCACAGACGGCCCAACTGGGTGATCTGGTGGCTGCTGAGGGCGGTCCCCAGGGCGGCGACGGAATTGGCGATGCCGGCGGCATGGAGGGCGATCACATCGAAATAGCCCTCCACCACCACCGCCCGGTCATCGCGGCGGATCGCCTCGGCGGCCCGCTCCAGGCCAAAGAGATGGCGCCCCTTCTCAAACACCTCCGTTTCCGGTGAATTGAGATATTTGGGCTCGCCACCATCGAGGCTGCGGCCGCCAAAGCCAATCACCCGCCCCTGCCGATCCCGGATCGGCACCATCACCCGATGGCGGAAACGGTCGTAAAAGCCCCCACCCCCCTTGCGGGGCACCACCAGGCCGGCATCCAGCAGCAACTCCGGCGCCTGCCGCTCCACCTCCTGCAAGTGGACCAACAAGCCATCCCAGCGATCCGGTGCGTAGCCCAATTGAAACGCTTCGAGGCTGGCCGGGCTGAGGCCCCGGCTGTCGCGCAGGTAGGCCAGGGCCCCGGCCCCCTCCGGCCCATGCAGCTGGGCCTGGAACCAGCCGGCGGCCAGGGCCAGCACCCGGTGCAGCCGATCCCGGCGCGAAAGCTGCTGGCGCAACCGCTCCTGCTGCGGTCCCTCCAGGGTTTCCACCGGCAACTGGTATTTGCGGGCCAGTTCCAGCACCACCTCGCCGAAGCTGGTGCGCTGCAACTCCATCAAAAACTTGATGGCGTTACCGCCGGCACCACAGGAGAAGCAGTAATAGAACTGCTTGGCCGGTGACACCGTCATCGACGGGGAACGGTCTTCGTGAAACGGGCAGAGCCCCACGAATTCCCGACCCTTCTTCTTGAGCATCACGTGCTCGCCGACCACATCGACGATGTCGGCCCTCTCCTTGACGGCCTCGATCGTGCGGGGATGGAGGCGGGGCAAGGCCAAGGGCTGGGAAGTGGTTGCGGGCGGGCGGTGAACGCCCCAGATGTGGGGCTTGAAGCGACCCTATTCTGCCGTACAACACCAGGGGTGGATGCAGAACACAGACGGGGAGGCCGCAGGTCAGGGGCGACGGGCCGTTATGGCCCTCCTGGGCAGCGCCTTCATGTTCAGCCTGATGACCCTGGGGGTGAAACATCTGGGCGCACGCTTGCCCGTGGCCGAACTGGTGCTGGCCCGCTCGATCGTGGGCCTCGCCATCAGTTTGGGGATGGCCCGCCTGGCCGGAATCAACCCCTGGGGCCGTCGGCGGGGCTTGCTGGCCCTGCGGGGCCTGCTGGGCACCTTGGCCCTGGGCTGCATCTTCGCGGCGTTGAAGCGCCTCCCCCTGGCGGAAGCCACGGTGCTGCAATTTCTCTATCCCACCCTCACCGCCGCCCTGGCCTGGATCCTGCTGGGAGAATCCCCCAACCGGCGCAGCCTGGGGGCCCTGCTGGTCGGCTGGGTGGGGGTCATGGTGTTGGTGCGACCGGGCAGTGGGGTCTTTCCCATCGGGGGCGTGCTGCTCGCCCTGGCCGGAGCCGTGCTCACCTCCCTGGCCTATGTGAGTGTGCGCGAACTGGCGCGCACGGAATCCCCCCTCGTGATCGTCTTCTGGTTTCCCTTGGTCTCGGCGCTGCTGAGTCTGCCCCTGGTGCTCCTGCATCCGGTGGCACCAACCGGCAACGACATGCTCTGGTTATTGGCGGTTGGCCTGTTCACCCAGGCGGGGCAACTGGGCATCACCGAAGGACTGGCCCGCCTGCCCGCGGCCCGCGCTACCCCCATCGGCTACGTCCAGGTGGCCTTCGCCAGTTTCTGGGGCTGGTGGGTGTTTGGTGAAAAAATGGGACCGACCTCCCTGCTGGGCGGCGGGTTGGTGCTGGTGGCGGCCTTGCTGAGTCAAACGGCCGGGACTCAGCCCCGGGGCGCGTCGGGCAAAGGCAAGGGATAGGTGAGCCAATCGGCACTGCCGTCCGGGCGGATCAAGGGGCGGGCCAAACGCCAGGTCTCTTGGCGCTCACCCGCCTGCAGATAAAGGTCGAAGGGACTATCCACCCGAATCGGATCGCCACTCAGGCGCCAATCAAAACGACCGGTCAAGTGCCATCCCCTGGTCGTGCCGATCGGGATCGACTCCTGGGACTCCATCCGTACCCGACTCACCTGGGGCAGACCCATGGGTTCCAGGTGCAGCGCCTGGGCCACATCCAGCTGGGTGGTGTGGATTTGTTCGGCCAGGGCTGACAACAGCACGCTGCGGGGGGGTTGGCCCAGGGCGTGGCAACCCGCCAACAGCAGACCCGAGGCCAGCGCCAGCGTGACAAGGGTCCGCCTTAGGCGGGCGGCAAGGGTCCGGAAGGGCAGCATGGGGGCATTGCACGGGTCCCCATGATCGGTTGGCTGCGGGGTCAAGTCACCGAACCCTGGCGGGCGGGCCACCGCTGTGGACTCCTACTGATCTGTGGGAGCATCGGCTATGAGGTGCATCTGACCCTGCGGCAATGGGCACAGTTGCCAGCCGCCGGGGGCGATCTCACCCTGCACACCCACCACAGTGTCCGCGAGGATGGCTGGACCCTCTTCGGGTTCGGCGACCGTCAGGAGCGCGATCTGTTCCGGGATCTGGTGGCCGTCAGTGGGGTCGGACCCCAGATGGCCCTGGCCCTGCTCGGGGCCATGGAGGTCGACGAACTGGTGCGCGCCATTGCGGCAGCGGACCTGCGGCGACTCAGCCAGGCCCCGGGGGTGGGCAAACGCACGGCCGAGAGGCTGGCGGTCGAACTGCGCAGCAAAGTTCAAGAGCGCTATCCCCATCTGCTGGCGGACGACCCGGGCCTGGGGGCTGATTGGGCGGACGACAGCCAGGTTGAAACCCTGGCCAAGGGCTGCCGCGCCGAGGTGGAACTCACCCTTGGGGCCCTGGGTTACGAACCCTTGGAAATCCAACGGGCCTGGCGGGCCGTTGCCGGCGAGGGCCACGGCGGCCTTGAAAGCAGCGACGATTGGTTGCGTGAATGCCTGCGCTGGTTGTCCCGGGCCGTGGCCTGAAGTTCGCTCTAGCCGGCCCCCCGGGAAGGTAAGGTTGGTTATTCGATCAAAAGGGGCCACGCACCGCCCATGCCGCTGACCACCACCCGCAAACAAGAACTCATCAACACCCATCAGACCCACGGCACCGACACCGGGTCAGTGGAAGTGCAGGTGGCGATGTTGAGTGACCGCATCAACCAACTCAGCGGCCACCTTCAAAAAAACATTCACGACTTCTCTTCCCGTCAAGGGCTGCTGAAGATGATCGGCCGCCGCAAGCGGTTGCTCTCCTACCTGCGTCAACTAAGCGATCAACGCTATGCAGCGTTGATCGAAAAACTCGGCATCCGCGGCTGAGGCGGGCCATGGCCCGCCCACCTAAGCCGTCCGCCTTCGGCCCAAAGTCGCCTCAGCCCCAACAAAAGAACCCCAAATCGCCTCGGACATCCCAGATTCCCGAGGCGGTTTCTAGGCGAATGGCTCGACGCATTGGGCTTTCTACGGGAGTGCCCACCCTGCTCGGAATGGGAGTCTTTGTGGCCAGTTACTTCTTGGTCAGCCGCCGACTTTTTGACATCCCACCAGTGGTCACCTTGGGCTTGTCGGGGGGTTTTTTCCTGCTTGGCCTGGTTGGCCTGAGTTATGGCGTCCTTTCGGCTAGTTGGGAGGACGCGCCCGGCACCCTGCTTGGCATTGAGCAGATTGGCCTGAATATCAGCCGACTCAAAGCCTCCCTCAAATCTGGGGGACCCGGCAAGAACTAAATTTTGAAGAATTAATTTTTGGCTGCCATGGCCGACCCAGCCCCGGATTGGAGCTGGGATGTGCCACGTCAAAAATCCCGGTCGGTGAGAATTTCACAGCCATCACTGCTGACGACGATGGTGTGTTCCCACTGGGCCGAAAGTCCACCATCCACCGTTACCACCGTCCAGCGGTCCCGCAGGGTGCGACAGGCCTTGCTGCCAGCATTGAGAATCGGTTCCACCGCCAGGGTCATGCCTGGTCGCAGCGTCATGTTGGGCAAATCCCTGGTGCGATAGTTGAATACCGAAGGCTCCTCATGCAGGTTGCGGCCCACACCGTGGCCCGTGTAGTCCTCCACAACTGCAAAGCCGTGGGCTTCGACGTGGTCTTGGACCGCACCGGCCAGTTCTAGGAGGCTGCTGCCCGCTTTCACGGTGGCCAGTCCCTTCATCAAGGACTCCTGGGCTACTCGGCTGAGGGTTTGGCCCTCGGCACTCACCCCCTCACCCACGGCAATCGTGATGCAGCTATCGCCGTGGTAACCCTCGAAGTAGGCCCCGGTATCCACCTTGAGCAGATCACCGGCGTGGATGACCCGTTTGGCACTGGGGATGCCATGGACCACCTCATTGTTAATGGAGGCGCAGATACTGGCTGGAAAACCGTGATACCCCTT
>JAPLIF010000076.1 GCA_026389255.1 Cyanobacteriota bacterium | reverse complement strand
TCAGCCCCTTGGTGCAGGCCGTGCTGGTCGCCGTCGGTGGCACCACGGCCCTGGTGGCGTCGTTGATTGCCCTGGCCCAGATCGATGTCAAGCGGGCCCTCTCCTTTTTGGTGAGCAGCTGGCTTGGGTTTCTGTTCATGGCGGTGGGTCTGGGGGGCCGGGAGGTCGCCGACCACCTGCTGCTCGTCTACCCCCTGCCGATGGCCCTGATCCTGATGGCGATCGGCACCATTCTGATCGGCAATGTCAGCCAGAACCTCAACCAACTCGGCGGGCTCTGGGGGCGCCGCCCCCTGATGGGCCTCGCCTTTTTGACCGGTGCCGCCGGTTTGATGGGCCTACCTCCCTTTGCGGGGTTCGCCGCCCTGGGCGAATTGCTGACCCTGACGACCCAAAGCACGTCCCCAGTGCTGCTGACGGCCCTGGTGCTGCTCAGCAACACTCTCATCAGCGCTGGCTTGGTCCGGGTGTTCGCCCTGATCTGGGGCGGCACGACCACCCCCTTCAGCCAGCGCTCGCCGGAGGTGTTGTGGCTGATGTTCCTGCCGACCCTGTTGCTGTCCGGCCTGGTACTGCACCTGCCCGTCCTGCTGGTGCACCTCGGGGTGCTGGCCCCCACCCCCTTGCCGGGATGGGGAGCCATGGCCTGGCCCCTGTTGCTTTCCACCCTGGTGGGGATCGGAGTGTCGGCAGGCCTCTATCTGGGGGACAGGCCCTTGGCCCGGCCGATTCCCTCCCTGGGCGGTCTGCAGGACTGGCTGGCCCACGACATGCAAACCGAGCGTTTTTATCACCGCACCGTTGTGGCGGTGGTGCTGGGCCTATCCCGCTTGGCGGCCTGGTCGGAGCTGCGCGTGATTGATGGCTTCAGTGGCTCCTCCGGCGGGGCCGCCTTGGCCGGGGCCCGGCGCCTCAGCTTCACCACCTCAGGCCGCTCCCAGGGATATGCGCTGACGCTGCTGCTTGGGGTGTTGGTGATGGCCGCCTGGTTGCTGGTGGCCCGCCCCTGATCTGCCTTGACCACAACCCTTTCCCGATCGACTCCTGAGTGACGCCGATGACCGCTCCCCTGCTGTTGATGATCCCCGGCATCGCCCTGGCCCTAGCGCTGCTGCTGCCCCTGCTGCCCCAGCAGCGGCCGGGCCTGCTGCGCTTGGTGGCCGCCGGGGCACCGCTGCTGCAATTGCTGCTGGGGCTGCTCTGCTGGCGCCATCCCCCCAGCGACCTGCACCAGGCCTGGCTGCCGAAACTAGGGTTGACCCTGGATCTGGGCCTGGACGGTTTGAGCCTGCCGCTGGTGCTGCTGGCCGCCCTGTTGACCACCTTGGCGATTGTTGTCACCCCCATCGACCAAAGCCGCCCCCGCCTGTTCTTCTGCCTGCTGCTGGCCACCAACCTGGGGGTGGTGGGGGCCTTCCTGGCCCGCAACGCCCTGCTGTTTGTGCTGGCCTTTGAGTTGGTGTTGATACCCACCACTTTGTTGGTGGCGATCTGGGGCGGCGCGCAGCGGGCTGGGGCCGCGATCCGCTTTCTTCTCTATGGCGCCGTCTCCGGGTTGTGCCTGCTGGCCGCCGTGCTGGCCCTGGGGTGGTTCAACGGCAACGGCGTCGATTTCAGCTACGGGGCCCTGGCCCAGGCCCAGCTCAGTGCCGGACAAAGCCGCTGGATCCTGGCGTTGCTGCTGGTGGCCTGCGGCCTCAAGTTGCCGATCGCCCCCTTGCATGGCTGGCAGCCCTTCACCTACGCCGAGTCCCCCATTCCCGTGGTCATGCTGCTCAGCGGTGTGGTCTCCAAACTCGGGGCCTATGGCCTGCTGCGCTTTGGGGTGGGCTTTCTGGGCGACACCTGGGTGGCCTGGTCGCCCTGGATCGCGGCGGCTGGCGCCCTGAGTGCCATCTACGGGGCCCTCAATGCCATCGGCCAGGGGGAGATCCGCCGCCTGATGGCCTACAGCTCCCTGGGGCACATGGGTCTGCTGGTGCTGGGATTGGCGGCGGCCACGCCCTTGAGCCTGCAGGGATCGGTCGCCCAGATGCTGGCCCACGGCCTGATCGTGGCCCTGCTGTTCGCCTGTGTGGGACTGATCGAACGCAAGACCGGCACCAGCACCATCGCCGAGCTTTCCGGCTTGATGAACCCCTTGCGGGGTCTGCCCTTGACCCTGGCCCTGCTGCTGTTGGCCCTGATGGCCGCCGCGGGCATTCCGGGCCTGGCCGCCTTTCCCGCCGAGCTGCTGGTTTTTGTGGGCAGCTGGAGCGCCTTCCCCCAGGCCACCCTGGTGGCCCTGGTGGCCTCGGGTCTGACGGCGGTCTATGCGGTGCGGCTGTTCAACCGCGTCGGCTTCGGGCGACTTGATAACCAGCGCGCCGATTGGCCCCTCACCAGCTGGGCCGAGCGGGCCCCGCTGCTGTTGCTGGCGGGCCTGGTGGTGGCCACGGGCCTCTGGCCCCGGGCCCTCACCGGTTGGAGTGAAACCACCACCGCCTCCCTGGCCCTGCGCCCCCTGGCCCCGGCCGCCTGGACCCTTTCTTCCCCTGCTTCTGCTGCCAACGCTGCCCCCACCTTCGAGGTTCTGGATTCATGACTTCCCCCACCCTCATCGAGCCGCCCACCGCCCAGGCCCCCGGGCCCATTCCGCCCTCCCAACATCGTTTTGCCGACATCATCCACCGGCTGGAGGCCGGCGGTTCGATGCTGCCGGACACGCCGGAGAACCTCAAGCAGATCATCGGCATCTACAAGGCCTATGCGGTGCCGATGGATTTCTATTGGCGCGATCTGCTTTATATCGCTGAGCAGGTGTTTCTTGAACCGCTGCCGGCCTTCAAGTACTTCTTGCCCCAGGAGTATCTGGATCGGCCCAATACCTATGCCGGTGATGGCTCCAGCCTCAGGGTTTGGCGCGGAGCGGCCACGGCCCATCCCGAGCTGCTGGAGTTCATGGAGACGGGGGAAACCGGGGCCATGCCCAAGCTGCTGCATCATCTCTGGCATGACCGCATCAACATGGAGTTTGCCGAGGCCTGCATGCAGGCCATGTTCTGGCACCAGGGGATGGGGGGGAAATTCAATGAGTATCTCGATTCGGAGGCCTATCGCGCCAATGCCGATCGGGCGATCAAGGCCTATTTCCGTAACAATCCGCTCATGCTGGGGCTCCATCAGGTCTTCCCGGAGATGTTCCTCGAGAAGGTGAAGCAACTCAGCTATTACGCCAATCTGGGCCTGTTCTGGGAGGTGATGGCGCCGGTGTTCTTTGAAATGTCCGATCTTTATGATGAGGGTGCCCTGACCAGCGTCCAGCAGGCGATGGAGTTTCTGGTCAACGGCATCTTTGCGGTGGCCGGCCAGCCCATCTATCACCAGGTGCAAATCGCTGGCGAGTGGTTTGAGATTGTGCCCAAGGCTGAGGGCATGACCTGGTTACATGAGGCGGCTCTCCCCTATGTCGAAGCGGTCTTCTATCGCGGTACGCCTTTTCGCGGCACCCAGAGCTATAACGCCCAGGCCCACCAGATTCCGGAGAACCAGGCTGATTTCCATTACGGCATTCTCTACGCCGACCTCTTCCCCGTCGGCTCGGCCGGAATCCACCCCACCCTCTTGATGCAGGACATGCTGCATTTTCTACCCCCCTATTTGGAAGCGGATTATGCCGTGCAACGGCGCGGTGACCACGACAAGCTGATTCAATTAGGGGTTACTTTCCAGCGCTCTATGTATAACGTCACCTCCGCCGTGCTCCAGGCCCTGCGGGCCGTGTTGCACCATCCCCTCGACGACCCCGATCCCGACCATCTGCTGGCCAATCGCCGCTTCTTTGAAGAACAGATGGATCGCTTTCTCAGGCCTGAAGCCCGTCTTGATGCCATCCAGGACCCCAACTACCGCTGAGCGCTCCCTGGCTGGGCGAGCTTGGGGCACCCGTTGCCTCAGCGCAGCAGCCAGGGCAGCAGCGCCAATAGGCTGCCGATCGCCAGCTGGGGCCAGACCCCAGCAATGAAATAGGGAAACACCATCATCAGCACCCCACAGGCGAGGGCCAGGGTGTGGCCCGTTTTGCGGGCATAAACGACATAGCCCATGCCGAGGAAGCCGAGCATCAAGTTGACAAAGAGTTCGCTGGGGGGTGGCAAGTCGGGTCTGCGTTGGCTTCCCATCTTGTTCGGGCCTGGGCGCCCTTGGTTGGGGCCCATTGTGTTGGCTCCGTTCCTGCCGGAGGCCCCGCTTTTGTTATCGCTTTCGTCGGGGTTTAACCTTCGGCCATGCGGTTGCTCCACACCTCCGATTGGCACCTGGGCCGCAGTTTCCATGGCGCTTCCCTGCTCGATGAGCAGGCCGAGGTCCTGGATCGGATCGTCGATCTGGCGGTGGACAACGCCGTCGATTTGGTGGTGATCGCCGGCGATCTCTACGACCGCGCCATTCCCCCCGCCGAGGCGGTCCAGCTGTTCACCGCCACCCTCGCCCGCCTGCGCCGTGCCGACATCGCCGTGGTCGCCATCGCTGGCAACCACGACTCCCATGTGCGGGTTTCGGTGTACGACCCGTTGCTGTCGGCCCTGGGGGTGACGATCCGGGGGGATGTGGGGCGACTTCAGGAGCCGGTATTGGTCCAGCCCAAGGATGGGGGCCAGGTGGTGGCGGTCTATCCGCTGCCCTACCTCGAACCCAGCGTCCATGGGCCCTTGCTGCGGCAGGACGGGCCGGAGCAGCAGGGGGCGCTGGGGACTGAGGCGGGGACGGAGGCAGGGGCCGGTGGGCGCCTCAGCCACGAGGGTGTCACCCGGTGGGCCCTGGAGGCCATCCGGCGAGATTTGGCCACCCGAGGCGGCCTGCGCTCGGTGCTGGTGGCCCACGCCTTTGTGGCCGGCGGCCAAACCTCCGATTCAGAGCGGGAGCTGAGCATCGGCCAGCTGGATCGGGTCAGGGTGGACGCCTTCGCCGGCTTCGATTACGTGGCCCTCGGCCACCTGCACGGCTCCCAGCAACTGGATGGTCCCCGCCTGGCTTATAGCGGCACCCCGTTGCCCTATTCCTTTTCCGAAGAGCGCCAGCGCAAGTCGGTGCGGCTGGTGCACCTGGCCGCCGATGGCTGCCCCAGCGTCGAACTGGTGCCCCTGGGGGTGGGCCGGCCCCTCCAGACCCTCGAAGGCCCCCTGGAGGCCCTCTGTCGTGATCCCGCCTACGAGGGGGCCCGCCAGGCGCGGGTGCGGGCAATCCTCACCGATGAAACGTTGCCCCTGCAGGCCATGGCCCGGCTGCGGGAACGCTTTCCCCATGCTGTCGAGTTGCGGCACCAGCCCCCCGAGGTGCAACGCTCCAGCGCCAGCCAACGCAGCCAGACCATCCGCCAGGCCCGCTCGCCGCTCGAATTGGCCACCTCCTTTTTCGTCGACCAACAGGGCCGTGAGGCCACCCCAGGGGAGGAAGCGCTGCTGGGCGAGGCCCTGGACAAGGC
>JAPLIF010000255.1 GCA_026389255.1 Cyanobacteriota bacterium | reverse complement strand
TCCTGGGTTTCAAAGAGAGCCCTGAATCGAAGATTTTCCCCAATTCTGCTTTTGGCTACTGGAAAGTGACCGTGGAGCGGCCCTTGAGGCTGCACAGCCGCATCACCCCGGCAGCATTAACCGCCTTGCAGGTCGCCTCAGGCGACCAGGAGATCCGGCAAGCCCTGCTCGATGAGTTTGGAGATGGACTGGCTCGCAATGTTCAGGTGCTTCGCAGCGAAATGAACCTTTTCCTGGATGGTTGGGGTGGCGATGGCGATGATGCCGATGACGAGGAGGAGGCACCTAAGCGAACGCTGCCGGATAAGAAACGCAAGAAACTGCTTGATGCCAGCACATGGGAGAGGGATCAACGGCTGGTGGATGCCGCCCAGGTGTTGCTTGAGATGTTCGGGGATGAACTGTTTGAAGATCACAATCACTTCAGGTCTGAAGTGGGCCGAGCGCTCAAGCTTCAGGCATCCAAGCTGGGAGCCGCTGATCTCAAGCTGCTCTACAAGGCAGTGAGCTGGCGTGAAGAAACAGCCCCACCCGTGATCGCCAAAGTTCACAAGTCTGGCAAGCAGACAGCTGACCCAATGCGGGGCTTTTTTGAAGACCCCATCGCCGGGAAGCTAGCCATTGTTGAGTACGAGCCCGACAGCGATCTGCGCGACACCGAGCAGGTGCCCCTGTTAGAAGACGGTGGGATCGAGGCCTTTATTCGGCGCGAGGTGTTGCCCTACACCCCAGATGCCTGGATCAAGGAAGAGGCCACCAAGATCGGCTATGAAATCAGCTTCACCCGCCACTTCTACAAACCGAAGCCTTTGCGCACGCTCGCGGAGATCAGCGCCGACATCCTTGCCATTAAGAAAGAGGCCGAAGGGCTGCTCGATGGTCTGCTCATAGGAGCGCGGTAACCATGGCACGCTCTTCAAAGCTTCGCGTGATGCTCTCCAGTAAATGTGACACAGATTTTCCGGTCGGTTCAGAGCGGAAGCTTTCGGATATTCGTAGAGACTTAAAGCTAGAGCTCGAAGCTATCACGATTGGTGGCACGCAGATGTTTGAAGTTTGGATTAATGAGGATATGCCGCCGCAGGTCGGCACGTGGGACTCCTGGGATGTATGCATTCAAGCCGTTAAAGATTGCGATATTCTGATCGTTCTCAGCAACGGAGATGCCGGCTGGGCTAAAGACAGTGGTGATATTGGAATCTGCCATGCTGAAATGATCACCGGATTGGGGCATGCTCCAGCGAAGGTTCGTCTGATTGCCTTGACACCCGTTGAAACTAAGAAAGCTGATGAAATCGATAGAAACCAGCGCTTTCAAGTCGAGGTTTCAAAGCAGAGCCTGTTTCGTGGTGCCACAGTATCATGTGAAGTGAGTCTTAAGGCTCGGGTCAATGAAGCCCTCCGTGACGCAGTCATTTGCCTTGCACAGGCTGGATCGAAAGACGCAGCGCGAGGCAAGTTTCATAGCGGTGCAGCTCTCGATTGGTCGCGGCTTGACTTCCGCGCAAGACGGGACGC
>JAPLIF010000196.1 GCA_026389255.1 Cyanobacteriota bacterium | reverse complement strand
GGCATCGCTATCGGTCACTCTCAACCCGTTACCGCCGTTGCCGCTGACAACGTTGTAAAACACAAACGGTTGTAAATCTACGTAGGTGCCCAGCAGGCCATTGTTATCGCTCGCAAGGATGGATACACCATCGCCCATGTTGGCAATCGGCGCAATGCCTTCGCTATTGGTGCCGATGAAATTGCCGCTCAGGATATTGAAACGGGACTGATTTTTGATCAAAACCCCATTGAGACCATTGCCTGAGATCAGGTTGCCTTGGGGAGGTCGCACAATGATGGGCGTTATTGTGCCCTTATCTCCCGTGGGGTTGTTGCCTCCTTCGGTACTATTCCCACCGAGAATATTCATGCTGGCTCCATCATCCAGCAGCACACCATTTAAACCATTACCAAGGCCCGTGATGCCATTAGCGCTGGTACCGATGCGATTATTGGCAATCTTGTTATTGTCGGCACCATGAATCTGAATGCCATTGCCCCGGTTGGCACTGATCACGTTGGACACCTGCTGCGCCAAGGGGATGCCGGTTAGGGGATCCAGGGTACCGATCAGATTGTTGCCAGAATCTTGATCAATGAAGATGCCGTTACCGCGGTTGGCGATGCCGGTAACCCCATCAAGAGCCACACCGATATAATTATTCTGAACGGTGACCCCCCCAGCCTTCAAAGTCACGCCGTCGCCAGCAGCATCTCCCAGGGAAAAACCCTTCAAGCTTGAAAATCCAGCCTCCCCCTTGAAGATCAACCCTGCATTATTATTGAAATCAATGCCGATCTGCGGCGATCCGGTGCTGCTGGTGATGCCGTTCAGAGACACCCGGTCAGTAATCGTAGGCAGGGCGCTAGCCAGGGAGACCGTGCCACCGGTAAGGTTAGAAGCGAACGAAATATTGTCAAAACCAATAAGAGAGTTGGCTCCCTCCAACGCTGATCGCAGGCTACCTAGCCCTGAATCCGCAAGCGTGGAGACGATAAAATCCATTTTACAAAATGACGCATACTTACAACAGTACCATTAAACCTCCCCTAATTGTTTCACCTGCCGGGGCGCTTGGATCCCGTTGGGCAGCTAAGAGACACCGCTAAACACAGTGGCTAAAACGGCATGGCCTGTGAGCTGGACCTGGCAGGCGGCCGCTCCGTGCCCACCGCTGCAACGCTTCCTCCCGGCTGGAGCGCTGCTCCGCTTGGAACAGCGGCAACCCCAAACCGATAGGGTCGGACGATTGCACTTCCCGCCGGTGGCGCCCCCCGAGCCCGTTGCGCTCACCATCACCGATCTGGACCGGCATGGCCAGGGCCTGGGTCGTCTTGATGGCGAAGTCATTGTCGTCGCCGGGGGACTGCCCGGCGACAAATTGTTGGTGCGCCTGGGCGGTCGGGCCAAGGGCCTGCGTCAGGGTCAGTTGGAGCGGTTGATCACCGCCTCGCCGGGACGGCGTCGCCCCCCCTGCATCCTGGCGGACCATTGCGGCGGTTGCAGCCTGCAGCCCTTCGATGACGAACACCAGCAGCAATGGAAACAGGCCAGCGTCGCCGCCGCCCTGCAGCGCCTGGGGGGCCTGACGCCGCCCCTGCGGCCGCTGTTGGCCGCCCCTGCCGGTCTGGGCTACCGCAACCGGGCCGTGATTCCGCTGGAGCGGACCGCCGACGGCCACCTGCGGGCGGGGTACTACCGACGCGGATCCCATCGCATCGTCAATCTCAACCATTGTCCGGTCCTGGATCCCCGTCTCGATCGTCTGATCGCCCCCCTTAAAAGCGACCTGGAAGCCAGTGATTGGCCGATCGATCGCCATGGCGGCGGCGGACTGCGGCATCTGGCCCTGCGCCTGGGTGTCAACACCGGTGAGGTGCTGTTGACCCTGATTGCCGCCGACGCTGACCTACCTGGCCTGGAGGCCTACGCCGAGGACTGGATGGCAAGGTGGCCCGAGCTTGTTGGGGTGAGTCTCAACCTGCAGCCCCAGCCCACCAACCTGCTCATGGGTCCGGAAACCCGCTGCATTGCCGGGCGCTCCTGGTTGGAAGAGCACTTTGGCGGCCTGAGCTATCAAATTGGCGCCGATACTTTTTTTCAAGTCCATACCCAACAGGCCGAGCGGGTTCTGCCCCTGCTGCAGGAGGCCTTAGGCCCCGCCACCGGCCGACTGCTTGATGCCTATTGCGGCATCGGCACCTTTTCCCTGCCCCTGGCCCAAGCCGGGTGGTCCGTCCATGGCATTGAGCAGCATCCCGCCGCCGTCGCCCTGGCCCGCCGCAATGCCGCAGCCAATGGGCTGGCGGCCACGGCCACCTTTGAGCAGGGCCTGGTGGGCGAGCGACTGGCGCAACGCCTCACCGGTGTCCAGGCCCTGCTGCTGGATCCGCCCCGTAAGGGGCTCGATCGCAAGGATATCGGGGCGATCCTGGCCGACCCACCCCCACGGCTGGCCTACCTGAGCTGTGATGCGGCCACCCTGGCCCGGGATCTCGCCAGCCTGGCCGGAGCCGATGGGCCCTACCAGTTGGACTGGCTCCAACCCATCGACTTCTTCCCCAATACCAGCCACGTGGAAGTGCTGGCGGCCCTGCGGCGCCCTTGAGCCAGGGCCCCTTCTGGAGGGCTCGCCGCCTCAGCGGCGCAACCTGGCGTCGAAACGGGATTCGAGACTGGTCACAACCTTCTGATGGGCGGCATCGACTTCCCCATCCGTGAGCGTGCGGTCGGGGGCCCGATAACGCAAACGAAAGGCCTGGCTGCAACATCCCTCTTCCACCTGGGCGCCTTCGTAGCGGTCCAGAAGCTCGGCTTGCTCCAGCAGGGGTTTGCCCGCCTTACGGATGGCGGCCAATAACTCGGCGGCCGTCACGGAACGGGGCACCACCAAGGCGAGATCCCGTTCACTGGGGGGGACGGTGGCAAAGGGGGCAAAACTGGGCTGCCAGCGGCGGGGCCGGATGGCGGCAGCCAGCAATGGGGCTAGGGGCAACTCGAAGAGGTAAGTCCCATCGGGTAGGTCCAGCTCCCGGGCCTGGGCGGGATGCAACTGGCCGAACCAGCCCAGCGGGCGGCCCTCAAAGATCAACTGGGCGCTGCGGCCTGGATGCAACAGGTCGGCGGGGGCTGCCCCCTGGTCCAGCGCCGGTCGATCCTCCAGGCCCAGCCCCAGGCTCTGCAATCCGGCCTGGAGCAGACCCCGGGCTTCGAAATAACCCGGCGGCCGTGGTTTGCCACTGCTGCTCCAGCGCTCGCTGCGCCGTTCGCCGCAGACAATGCCGCCCAACAGCAGCCGTTCTTCAATGGTGGCCGGGTCGACAGCGGCGGCATCTCGGCCGGGGGCCGCCAGATAGACCCGCCCAATCTCGAAGGCCCAGAAATCAGGGCGAAAGGCCTGACGGTTGCGGCGGGCCGCCTGCAGCAATTCCTCGTAGAGGTTGTCGCGCAGGTGACCGGTGTCGGCCAGCAAGGGATTGGCCAGGGGAATGCGACCCGGCGCCGCCCTCACCAGCGAAAGGGTGCTGAGCTCCTGCAGCCCGGCGGCGCAGAGGGCCCGGCGCAGGCGACGTTCGGCCTGTTGGGAGGGATCAAGGCCCCCGGGGACCAGGGGATCGGGCAGGTGGACGTCAAATTGGTCGTACCCCACCAGGCGTGCCACCTCTTCAATCAGGTCCACCTCGCGCTTGAGATCGAGGGCCCGCTGGGCTGGCACCGTCACGGCCCACCCGTCGTCATCGGCCTCCAGCTGGCAGCCCAGGGCTTCCAGGGTGGCCTCGATGCGGCTGTCCTCGAGGTCCTGGGGTTCGCCCTCAACCAGCACGGGCCCCAACAGGTTGTGCAGGGCATCGCGATTCAGAACCACCGGCGGCCTCGGGGCCTCGGGGCGACCGTGGCACCAGCGACCTTCCACCTGGGCTCCCGCCAGTTCCTGCAGCAGGGCCACCGCCCGATCAGCCGCGGCAAGGGTGTTTTCGCGGGGCAGGCCCTTTTCAAAACGACTGCTGGCCTCACTGCGCAAGCCGACACTGCGGGACGAGCGACGGACGGCCTCGGAGGCGAAGACGGCCGCTTCCAGCCAGATGCTGGTGGTGTCTGCGGTCACCGCCTCAGTCGCCCCCCCCATCACCCCAGCTAGGGCAATGGGTTGGTCGCCATAGGTGACCAGAAGCGCCTCGGGACCAAGGGGGCGGTTCTCGCCATCCAGGGTGAGCAGCTTTTCGCCGTCGTGACCCTGGCGCAGACCCAACTGGGCCGGATCCGCCGGACCAGGAGCTAGGTGCGCCAGGGCCTCCCGGTCAAAGGCATGGAGAGGTTGGCCCGTTTCCAGCATCACCAGATTGGTGATGTCCACCACGTTGTTGATCGGCCGCAGGCCGGCCAGCTCCAGCCGCCGTTGCAGCCAGGACGGCGAGGCTGCCACCTTGACATCCTTCAGGGCGGTGACACTAAAAAGTCCCCCGGCCTCCATGGCGGCGGCGGCGTTACCGCTGACGGCCAGGGGGCTGGCGGCCACTGCCGGGGCCCTAGGGGGCAGGGTGGTGTGGCCGCCACTGAGGGCCGCCACCTCCCGGGCGATGCCCTGCATCGAGAGTCCGTCGGGCCGGTTGGCGGTGATCGCCAGTTCGAGCACCTGATCATCCAGGTCCAAGGCCGGACCCAGGGGCGCTCCGATCGGCGGCAGGACCGGCAGCAGGTCCTCGAGGATGGCGATGCCCTCCGAGCTTTGGGCCAGGCCCAGCTCCTGGAGGGAGCAAATCATGCCGGCACTGGCCACGCCCCTCAGTTCGGCCTCCTTAATGGTGAGTCCGACCGCCGGCAGATGGGTGCCGACGGGGGCGACGGCGACGTGGATGCCGCTGCGCACGTTGGCGGCCCCACAGACGATTTGCAGCGGTTGGTCGGCGCCGATATGGACTTGGCAAACATTGAGTTTGCGGGCGTCGGCATGGGGCTCGCAGGCCTGAACCAATCCGACCACCACTCCGGCACTGGCGGCCGCGAGATCCTCAATCGCCTCGACTTCGAATCCGGCGATCGAAAGGCGTTCGGCCAGCTGTTCCGGCTCCAGCAGGGCTCCATCGCTGGCGACTAACTCCCGGAGCCACTGGAGCGAAACTTTCATTCCTAGGTTCAGTCAATGCCGCTGATCCTAGGCAAGGTGGGCTCACCGACTGGGACCTCGGCCAGGAGTGGGACCCCGGCAAGGTAATCTTTTTCATTGTCATTTCGCTTCGCTACAGCGGCGCAACGTCCTTCCCATGGCCAAAAACAAGGGCGTCCGGCTCGTGATCACTCTTGAGTGCACCGAATGCCGGTCCAACCCCGCCAAGCGTTCTCCTGGCGTGTCCCGTTACACGACCATGAAGAACCGACGCAACACCACCGAACGGCTTGAACTGAAGAAGTTCTGCAAGCACTGCAATTCCTCCACCGTTCATAAGGAGATCAAGTAGGCCTCGGCCCTTGCTGATCTTCTGTTGATTGCAGTCTTCCCTCCCTTCTGACGTCCCGACCTGTTCCCCATGTCCAGTTCTTTTTTCAAGAAACGCCTCTCCCCCATCAAGCCGGGTGATCCGATCGACTACAAGGATGTCGATCTGCTCAAAAAGTTCATCACCGAGCGCGGCAAGATCCTGCCCCGTCGTCTCACGGGTCTCACCGCCAAGCAGCAACGCGATCTGACCAACGCCGTTAAACGGGCCCGGATCGTCGCCCTGCTTCCGTTTGTGAATCCAGAAGGCTGAGTTGCCCCCTTCCGCCAGCGATGCCCGTGGGCCCTCTCCCCAGGTCGGAGACTTGGTGGGGGTCGCTGGCGACAGTCCTCAACTGGCCATCGTCCATGGTGTTCGGGGCGGCCGTCTCGAACTGAAAATCGGTTTTCAGGGCCGCAACAACCACCTTCCCCTACGGGAGGTCCAGCTGATCCAGCCCTTGGCGGGTCGTGATCCGGGTTCCTTGCGGCTCGACCAATCCCCATGGAACCTCAGTGCCGAAGTCCTGGCGGCAGCCCTGCCCCCCAGCCGGGATCTCGCCACGGCCTGGTTATTAATGGCCCAGCCCGACACCGCGGCAAGCGGCAAAACCGATGCTGCGGATGGGGCCAAGGCACCGCCAGGTGTGGACCTGGGGGACTTTGTCGATCTCTTCGGCGATGCCGCCGACCCGACCCAGCGGGCTGCCGCCTGGCTCTGGATTGAAGGCAACCAGACCCTTTTTCGCCAGCGCCATGGACGCATTGAGGCCCGCAACCTCCAGGACTTGCGCCAATTGCGGCGCGAACGGCACCTGCGCCGGTTGGTCGAAAACCAGCGTTTGATCTGGCAAAGCCGCCTGATGGCGCGCCAACCCCTGGACCCCGAGAGCCTGTCCAACGTCCAGAAAGCCGATCTGGATCGCCTGCGCCAATGGGCCGCTGGTGAGTGCTCCGAACCCCTCCCCGAAGCCCTGCTGCGGGTGCTGCAGGCCTGCCGCTGCCGCGCTGAAAGCGGCGATATTCGCCACCTGCTGGTGGATCTGGGCCAGTGGCCCCGCCACCATCTACCGGCCCTGGAGGCCACCACCTGGCAACTGGGTTTCAGCCCCGAATTACTGGCCGAAGCCGATCGACTGGTGGCCGCCGCCGCCAGCCCCATGGCCAGTGACGTCGGCCGGCTGGACCTGACCCACCAGCGCCTGCTGACCATCGACGACGAGGAGACCCAGGACATCGACGATGGACTGGCGATCGAATGGCGCGAGGGCCAGTCCCCACGCCTCTGGATTCACATTGCCGATCCGGGTCGCCTGGTCCAGGCCGGCAGTCTCCTGGATCTCGAGGCGCGCCGGCGGGCCTCCAGCCTCTACCTGGCCCGGGGCTCCCTGCCGATGTTCCCGCCCCAACTGGCCCACGGACCCATGAGCCTGCGCCACGGGCCCGGGGGCCAGCGCAGCGCCGCCTGGAGTCTCTGGGTCGATCTGGATCAAACCGGGGCCGTGGTGGCCGAAGGCCTCGAGCGCACCTGGGTGCAAACCGCCTTGCGGCTCTCCTACGGGGATGCCGATGAACTGATCGATCTGGCGCCGCCCCAGGAGCGGGACCTGCTCTGCATGCAGACCCTGCTGGATCAGCGGCGCCAGTGGCGCGAACAGCGGGGCGCCCTCAACCTGGAGGATCCCGAAGGGCGCATCCGCTGCCGCGGTGACGAAGCCCTGCTGGAGATCACCGAGCCCTCACCCTCCCGCCAAATGGTGGCGGAGGCGATGATCCTGGCGGGTGCCCTGGTGGCCGAGCGGGGCCAACGGCTCGGCCTGGCCCTGCCCTTTCGCACTCAGATCCCGGGAGAACTCCCCGACGCCCAGCGATTGGAAAGCCTGCCCCCGGGCCCCGTCCGCCACAGCGCCATCAAGAGGGTCCTCAGTCGCGGCCAGCTGGGGGTCACCCCTGGACCCCATTTCTCCCTCGCCCTGGACGCCTACGTGCAGGCCACCTCACCGATTCGCCGCTATGGCGATCTGGTGACCCAACGCCAGTTCGAGGCCCTGCGCCAGGGAACCGCCCCCCTGGACGAGGCCAGTCTCGCCAACCTCCTGACCGAACTGGAGACACCCCTGCGCCAGGTGCAACAGATCTCCCGCGAAGACCAGCGTCACTGGCAGCAGGTCTGGTTTGAGCAGCATCCCCAGGGCCGGTGGCCCGCCCTGTTTCTGCGCTGGCTACGCCAGGACCTGCGCTTGGGCCTGGTCTGGGCGGAAGACCTGGCGATGACGCTGGCGGCGGAATGCCCGCCCAGCAGTCAACCGGCGGATGCCCTGTTGCTGCGGGTCCAGCAGGTGGATGCCCTACGGGACGAGCTCAAACTCCAGGCCGTCGCCTGACCCTTTCGCCCCTGCCGGAGGGTTTCGCTTCACGGTCCAGCCAGGCGGGACACCCGCAGCCAGGGCCCCCAGGGGTTGGCGCAGCCGATCAGGGCCACGGGCCGGGGCCGCTCCTGGGCCAGCAGCCAGGCATGCAGGGCGGGCTCCAGGGTGATCAGGGGCCAAACCTGGGAGCCCTGGCCCGAAGGCTGCCGATCCGCCAGAACCAGGCTGAAGCCCCCCTGCCCATGGGGTCGCAATTCCCCCTGCCAGAGGCGCTCCCCAGGTTCGCAGGGGGCCGCGCTGGCCGGTCCGACCCCGCCCACCAGACCGCCCGCCAGAGCACCCTCCGGGCTAAGGGCGGCAGGATCCGCCAAGACCTGCCGTTGACGTTGGGCCCACTCGGGGTGATGCCAGGGGGTATCCCAGAGCGGAAAGGGACCGGCCGGGGCCTGGGGGTCCTCGATCAGGCCCCTCTGAATGGCGGCCACCGGAACGGCGGCTGGCGGCTGGCCGCGCCGCACCGCCAGGGCCGCCGCCAGCCCCGCCGCCTGGCCCACGTTGAGCACCAGGGGTTGCAGCCGGGTGGCGCCATTGGCCATAGGGGGTCCCGCTCCAGCGGCCACCCCAGCGACAGCTCTTGGGGGCCAGGGGCCAGTCGGGGCCTGGGTAATGGTGGTCATTGGCGTAATTCCCCACGGCAATGGCGCTGCTGCCTCCCCCGGGCAACAAAGGCAAGGGGGCCCGGCAGGCCCCCGCCCCCAGCGGCAGCAGCTGCTGCTCCACCACCACCTCCAAGCCGACCAACCGCCGTCCTTCCCGCCAGTAGGGCATCAGAGCCAGGCTCTGGTTCCCCTCCAGCGCGCCAACGGCCGCCGCCGAGACATCGGGAAACACTGGCGCCCCTTGCAGGCGGCCGCCGCTGGCCACCGCCAGGGCCTGGGCGAAGGCCCCACTGTGGGACCGCATCTGGGCCGCCAGTTCCGCCTCTACGGCATCTGCTGGGAAGGCCGCCGCCGGCCTCCCACTGGCCAAAGCCCGCTGGAGACCCCCATGCCAATCGTTGCCATGCAGGGGCCAATTCAGCATCACCAGCCCCCCGGGGAGGCGGCCATAGGTGAGGGTGCGCTCCAGCCCAAACGCCGTGCATGAGCCCGCAAAGGGTCCCTGGGGCAGGGGAGAGTCCCGGGGAACCTCTGGCGCTGCCTCCTCGTCCAGTTGACCCAGCCACACCCAGGTGGGGGACTGGATGGGTTGGTCCTGGAAAAAGGGTTCACTGTCCAAGCGGGCTTGGGGTGGGGCACTGGGTTCCTGCCACTGTTCCCGGGGCTCCCAGCCCAACCGGAACGGGGCCCCGGCCAGGGCGATCAGTTCGCCCCGGTCACTGCCATCGATGTCCACCTGGGCGCCGATGTCCTGGATGGCGTGTTGCTCTCCCCCGCGGCCCTGGGGTCGTTCCACCCGCAGCGCCATGATGCGGTCCCCGTCGCGCCGCACCTCCAGCAGGCGGCAACCTGGCCAACACTGCAGCCGGGGTTCGGCCCGCAGCCAGCGGCGCAGGATCGCCTCGGCCGTGGCGGGGCGATAGCCAAAACAACTGACCCAGTTCTGATCAAGTCCCAGGGGTTCGGCGCGGGCGAGTTCCCGCAGCAAGGCACCCCAGAGACCGGTTTGCCAGGGACTCAGTTCATTGCCATCGGGGGCGCAGACCCCCGCCGCACTGACCATGCCCCCCACCCAGCTTCCAGGGGTGAGCAACAGGGTGGTGGCGCCGGATCGGGCCGCCTGAAGGGCGGCGGCCATTCCGCCCGTGCCACCACCCCAGACCAGCACCTCCACCGAATCGGTCATGGGTGGTCTGCAGGCGCCTGGTCCGATCCTGGTGCGTCGGGTGGCCCCTGTCCAGGGGCCTGCCCAGCCCGCTCGGTAGGATCGCATTTGGGTCGGGGCCTTGCCGTTGGCCCAGAAGCCCGTCAGGCCGGTCGGGATCCCCCACGTCTTGCGACGCCCTGATGCCCTTCACCCTGACCACACCCCTCTATTACGTCAACGATCGCCCCCACCTGGGCAGCACATACACCACCGTCGCCTGTGATGCGATCGCCCGCTACCAGAGGCTGCAGGGCCAGACGGTGGAATTCATCACCGGCTGCGATGAACACGGGCAGAAAATTCAGCGCACCGCCGAAGCGGCGGGGGTGACCCCCCAGGCCCATTGCGACGCCGTCTCGGCGCGGTTTCGGGAACTCTGGCAAAGCTGGCAGATCAGCAACAACCATTTCATCCGTACCACCGATCCCCGCCATCGGGCCATCGTCGAGCAGTTCTTTGCCCGGGTCGAGGCCAACGGCGATGTGCGGGAGGGCCGCCAGCAGGGTTGGTATTGCGTCGCCTGCGAGGAATATAAAGACGATCCCGCCGCCGCCACCGATCCGAGCTGTCCTGTGCACCAGCGGCCCCTGGAATGGCGCGACGAAATGAATCTGTTCTTCCGCCTTTCCCGTTACCAGGAGCCCATCGAACGCCTGGTGGCCAGCCCAGGCTTTGTGGCGCCGGCATCAAGGCAGCGGGAGGTCCAAAATTTTGTGGCCGGAGGTTTGAAGGATTTCTCGATTTCCCGGCTGGATGTGCCCTGGGGGATTCCCGTACCCGGCCATGAAGGGCATACTTTTTATGTGTGGTTTGACGCCCTGCTGGGTTATCTCTCCGCCCTGCTCCAAAGCGATGACCCAGCCGATTTAGAGCGGGCTATCTCCCGCGGCTGGCCCGCCGATCTCCATGTGATTGGTAAGGATATCCTGCGCTTCCATGCGGTCTTTTGGCCGGCGATGTTGCTGTCGGCAGGGCTTGGGTTGCCGAAGCGGGTCTTCGGCCATGGCTTCCTGACCCGCGAGGGACAGAAGATGGGCAAATCCCTGGGCAATGTGCTCGATCCAGAGGTATTGCTCGAGCGCTGTGGGCCCGATGCGGTGCGCTGGTATCTCCTGCGGGATATTCCCTTTGGCGAAGACGGTGATTTCCAGCAGCAACGGTTCAGCGATCTGGTCAACAACGATCTCTCCAACACCATCGGCAACCTGCTCAATCGCACCACCTCCATGGCCCGCAAGTGGTTTGACGGGGGCGTACCGCCCGCCGGCGCCGCCCTGGAGCCGAGCCATCCCCTGGCCGTCGCCGCATTAGCCGCCGCCGATCAGTTTGATGGGGCCATGGGGGCCCTGGAGTTTCGCGGCGCGGCCGAATCCCTGCTGCGGCTGGCCGAAACCGCCAACGGCTATCTCAACACCCAGGCCCCCTGGAAACAAATGAAGCAACCCGGCCAGGAAGGGGCCGTTGGGGCCGAGCTCTATGGGGTGCTGGAGGTGAGCCGCTGGTTGGCGGTGCTACTGACCCCCCTGGTGCCCGACCTTTCGGCCCGCATGCTCAGCCAGCTGGGTCAGCCGGCCCTGGTGAGCGGGGCCGGCAGCGAACCAGAGGATCACGACGCCGCAGGGGCACCCCCCCCAGGAGCGGACCCCAAA
>JAPLIF010000046.1 GCA_026389255.1 Cyanobacteriota bacterium | reverse complement strand
CCACTCCGGCTGCGGCAAGAGCACGCTGTTAAACATGATCGCCGGTCTCGATCTGCCCACGGGCGGCACGGTGCTGGTGGATGGCGAAACGGTGAAGCGCCCCGGCCCCGACAAGATGGTGGTGTTCCAGAACTATTCGCTGCTGCCCTGGCTCACGGTCCAGGACAACATCGCCCTGGCCATCGATGAGGTGATGCCCAATCTCCCCTCTGGTGAGCGCCGCGCCCTGATCGATGAGCACATCGCCATGGTGGGCCTGGGCCATGCCGGCCACAAGCTGCCCCGCGAACTGTCCGGCGGCATGCGCCAACGGGTGGCCATCGCCCGTGCCCTGGCGATCCGACCGAAGCTGTTGCTGCTCGATGAACCCTTTGGGGCCCTCGATGCCCTCACCCGCGGCAATCTGCAGGAGAAGCTCATGCAGATCTGCAATGAGCACCAGCTCACCGCCGTGATGGTGACCCATGACGTGGACGAGGCGGTGCTCCTCTCCGACCGCATCGTGATGCTCACCAACGGCCCCGGCTCCAAGATCGGCGGCATCCTGGAGGTGGACATCCCGCGGCCCCGGGAGCGGATGAGCGGTTTCGTGCCCCTGGCGGCCTGCGCGCCCCTGGCGGTGGCCGAAGCCAAGGGCCTGTTCGCCAAACACGGCCTCGACGAGGTGCAACTGGTGCGGGAAACCAGCTGGCGCGGCGTGACCGATGGCCTGCTCGACCGCACCCTCGATGCAGCCCTGATGCCCTCTGGCATGCCCGCCTGGATGACGGCGGGCGGCCATGGAGATCAGCCGACCCCCGTGGTCAGCGCCCTCACCTTGAGCCGCAACGGCAATGGCATCACCCTGGCCCGTCGGCTCGCCGAGGCCGGCGTCCACAACGTGGATGATTACCGCGCCTGGCTGCAGAGCCACAACCGCGAACCCCACACCCTGGGCATCGTGCATCCGGCCTCGATGCACAACCTGCTACTGCGCTACTGGCTGGCAGCTCATTCGATCGATCCCGACCGCGATGTGCACCTGCAGACCCTGCCACCGGCCCAGATGCTCGCCGATCTTAAGGACGGCAGCATCGACGGCTTCTGCATCGGCGCCCCGTGGCTGGATCGGGCCGTCGCTGAAGGACATGGCTTTACCGTGGCGGGCGACCTGGCGATCTGGCCGGGGCACCCCGGCAAGGTGCTGGGGGTGCGGGAAGACTGGGCCCTGGCCTACCCCAACACCCACATCGCCCTGGTGAAGGCGCTGCTGGAGGCCTGCGCCTACTGCGCCAAGCCCCAGCACTGGCCGGAGCTGAGCGTGCTTCTCAGCGATCGCCGCTACCTGGGCATGAAGAAGGAGGTGATCTGGTTCAGCGAAATCAGCGCCGACGGCAATGCCAGCGTGCCCCATCACCTCTTTTTCGGCCCCGGGGTGAACCGCCCCAGCCGCAGTGAACACCTCTGGATCCTCACCCAGCTGGCCCGTTGGGCCGAGATTCCCTTCCCGCGCAACTATGTGGAGATCCTCGAGCGGATCTGCGCCGTAGGCGTCTTCAGCACCGCCGCCCGCGAACTTGGCTTCGAGGAGGTGTCCTACCAGCGCGGCGCCATCGACCTATTCGACGGCCGGGCTTTTAACACGGAAGATCCGATTGGCTATCTCAACGAAGTAACGGTTCACCGTGATTTCAGTGTGGCCGAGATCCCAATCGGAGTCCCCCGCCCCCTGGTGAGTTGAGCCCCACGCCAGCACCAATTATCCCAGTTCTGCATCGCCAATTCCCCCAATTACCATGACAACGACAACCCCCCCATCCCATCGATCTGGTCCTACAGCTGATCGTTTAAAAGAAGCCCCCTATCCCCTGCTGCGCTTTGAACAGCTCGGCAAAGTTTACGCCACACAACAGGGGCCCTATGCGGTACTGGAGAACATCAACCTAGAAGTTGCCACG
>JAPLIF010000321.1 GCA_026389255.1 Cyanobacteriota bacterium | reverse complement strand
ACCGCGTCCTCGTTGACGACGTTGCGGCTGGGGGCGCCACGGCGGGAGAGGAAAATCCGCTGCGGTGCCGATCCAGCCGCAGGGAGCGGCACCGCGGCTGAAAAGCGACGGGCCAGCTGCTGGATCGCCCAGGGGGAGATGGCATCAAAGGGGGCCTGGCCGCTGCGGTGCCAGCGGTGGGCGACGCCGGCGATCAGACGCCGGACCTGCAGCCCACCCCCTCCCGGCGGTCGGTAGGGCAGTTGACGTCCAGCCTCCACCCCCAACAGGGCGAGCGATTCCTCCTGCCAGGGCTGGAGGTTAGAGGGCACGATTATCAGGGTT
Organism: Cyanobacteriota bacterium; assembly: GCA_026389255.1. GTDB lineage: Bacteria > Cyanobacteriota > Cyanobacteriia > PCC-6307 > Cyanobiaceae > Cyanobium. The sequence goes on along the minus strand of JAPLIF010000321.1, from coordinate 4,297 downwards.
CTGTCTCCGCTGCGGGCGCTGTGGTCGTCGGCGGCAAGCAGTCGTGGCAGGGCATCGAGGAACCAGTGGAAATAGGCCCCGGACCAGCGGCGGATGTCCACCAGGCTGCAGACGGCGGCGTCAATCCGCTCGCCCATGGGCAGCAGGCTGCGCAGCACAAGACGCCGCCGATGGGCCACCGTCAGTTCCTTGAGATGGAGGGTTTCCGCCACGATGCGGTGATCCCTATCCACCCCCACCAGATCGGGGCCCACCAGCCGTGCCTGCCCATGCACCCCATAGGCCTGGGGGTCGAGGGTGATCGGCTGGAGGTACTGCTCCAGCCGGCCCATGGGTTGCTTCCAGGGATCCTCCAGCCGATAAAGACAGCTCTCGGGGCCGCGCAGTTCGATCCACATGGCGGCTCAGGCCTGGCGGACTTCCGGGGTTGGCAGCAGCTTGTCGGGGATGCCGCGGCAGCCGCCGGGCAGGGTGCGGCGGGAGCGGGGTCCGCTCCAGGAGGCGAGGTACTGGTGGCTCTGGGCATCGAGCCCCCGCACGGCGGCCAGGTTGAGGTTTTCGACCACGGCGCCGCTGCCCGCACCGCTGCGCAGATCGATGGGGCCGCTGGAGGCGCTGGGGGAGGCGGTCTGGGCCCGGCCGAAGAAGAAACGGGTGTCCTCCAACCGGGCCCCTTCCAAGCTGGCGCCAGCCAGGTTCGTGCGGGCCAGATTGGCATCGCTGAGGTCGGCCAGGTGGAAATCACAGCCGCGCAGGTCGGCGCCGTTGAAATCAATGCCCCGCAGGTCCGTGCCGCTTAGGTCGGCTCCCTTGAGCATGTCCTTCAGCCGGATCACCGGCACACCACTGAGCCGATCTTCCTCGTAATTCCCCTCGCCATCAAGGATGGCCCGACCGAGTCGGTTGTCACGGCGCAGGGGGGTCAGCAGGCGGGCATTGGATAGGAAGCGCAGGATGCGGGCCTTGCCGTCCCGGTCGATGCTGCTGATGACCGCCGCCAACCGCCCTTCGGCCAACATGCGCTCCAGGGGCCAGTCCTCCAGCATTCCCTCTTCATCGCTGATCAATTCCGACAGACCGTGGATGAAGCTGTCGATGGTCTGGGCCTGGGTGATGCGGTTCTGCTGGGTGGTCAGGCGTTGATCCACCATCACCTGACGCCAGGCAATCAACAGGGCCACCAGGGCCACCATGATCTGGCCGAAGGCACCGACAACCCCCTCCCCAAGGGCACCGATCGCCTCCCAATTGCGGCTGCGAAACAGGTTCAGGAAGGGATCGAGCCAGCCCAGGCTCAAGGGAATCGTCACCGCCGCAATGACCAATCCCAGTACCGCCAGGGCCAGGGCGGTGGGACCGTCATCCAGGCGGCCGCTCAATTGACGCCAAAGCGGCGGGAGCAGCTGGACCAGGGCCAGGGCCACCAGCACCAGGGAGGCCACCAGGGTGAGGGGGGCGAAACCCCCGACCAGGGCCACCAGGGTGACCAGCAGGGTCAGCAGCAGTTGCAGCGAGCTGGAGCGTTGAAGGCGCAGCCAGGCATTGCTGGACCGAAACGTCGGCACCTCCTCGCCGCGGCTGGCGTGGAAGGCGGCCGAATGCAGCGGCTGGATCGCCTCGCCCGGGAGGGGTTCTTCGGGGGGCAAGGCGGAGATGGGTTGGTCTTCGAAGCGCGTCATCTCAGGCGGCACCCAGCACGGCGGGTTGGAAGTAAAACCCTGCCGCCAGAATGATGTAGGCCGCCAGTAGCAACACCCCTTCGAGCCAGTCGGAGCGTCCATCCAGGCTAACTAAGTTGCTCACCACCACGGCTGTGATGATGGCAACAAGCTCATAGAGATCGAAATGGAGGTCGATCGGATGGCCGATCACGGGTCCGATCAGCACCAGCAGGGGCACCACCAACAGGGCCACAAGCAGGGTGGAGCCTAGGGCCACCGACACCGCCAGGTCCATTTTGTCCTTGCGGGCCATGGTCACGGCGGTGAGGTATTCGGCCACCCCTCCCAGCAACGGCAACAGCACAACTCCAGTGAAGAGGGGGGTGAGCCCGAAGCTCTCGGTCACCCCCTCCACCACCCCGACGAACATTTCTGATTCGTAGGCGACGCCGGCGGTGGCCAGGACCAGCACCAGCAACCAGGGCAAGAGCCGCGGGCGCCGGCCCCGGTGGAGGCCCTGGTCCTCCACATCCGCCTCGGCCACTTCAAACAGACCCCTGTGGGTGCGCAGTGAAAACAACAGGGTGAGGCCATAAACCAGCAACAGCACCCAGGCGACGAACACCGAAAACGATTCGCTACCGGCGACGCCGCGCTCGCCCTGGCCCATTTGGGTGAGGCTGGGGATGACGATGGCCAGCACCGCCAGGGTCAAGGCGGTGCCGTAGACCCGAGCCACCACCGGCTGAAAGCTCTGTTCGCGGCGCCCGATACCACCCACCAGCATCGAAAGGCCGAGGGCCAACAGCAGATTGGCCACGATGGTGCCGGTGATGCTGGCCTTGACGATGTCGACCAGGCCAGCCCGCAGGGCTGTCAGGGCGATGATCAATTCGGTGGCGTTGCCAAACAGGGCGTTGAGAAGGGCCCCGATGGAGGGTCCCAGGGCAACGGCCAGTTCTTCGGTGGCGGTACTGAGCCAGATCGCCAATGGAATGATGGCCAGGATCGAAGTCACAAAGACGGCGCCATCACCCCAGTGGAGGGTTTCGGCGGCGATCGAGAGGGGCACGAAGGCCAGCATCCCCAGGGCGATGGTGGTGCGGGGTGTCATGGAGACTCAAAAGTGCACCCATTGTGCAGGGATTGGCGGCCCATGCTGCTGACTTTTTTCAGCAATGGATAAGGGGACGAGGCTGGCCCCCACCGGTGCCCCTGCCTTGGCCTATGGAACGATCAATGCTGTTCCCGGAATTTTGCCTGGGGTGGGCCTTGGTGGCGCCTTCCGTGGCAGCCGGCGTCTCCGTTGTCGCTTTGGCCAACGGAAGCCTCAGGATCTCAATTGGCTGATTCATCGACAGGACACCAAACAGCAATTTGCCGAGGCCCAATCCCTAGGAGCTTTGCAAAATTCGATTATACCCCTACAATTGATTCTTACCCTAACGATTCCCTCCAATCCCGCCAGCTTCCCGCTGATCCGTTATTCCCTGCTGCGGGATATCCAGCCCCAATTGACACGGATCCAGGACACTATTCAGGACAAGCAACAAAGTTTTGCCGCAATGGCCCATGAACTTCCCTACGCGGCGGTCTTCCTTGCGATCACAGCTAAGGCCAGCGGTCGTCATATCGCGACCCAAGATTTGGGTTCAGCCAGTCCCACTGCCTGAATCCTCTGATGCCAAATCGAACTGGAAGCAAGCGGATTTTCGCCTAATTACGGTATTTATTCGTTTTTGAGTTATCAAGCCTGCCATAACGCTTGACACGTCAAAACAGTTCGTTGTGAGCATTGCCCGACCGCAGGCAATATCCAATTGGCCAACTGTCACAGGTGCTCGAAGGATTGCGCCTATTCCCTTAACAATGCTTAAGTAATCGTTGAGTTTTGAATGGACTTCAAGCCGTTTAGAAGCGTTGGTGGCAAATCCTTCCCATTTGTGTTTTTTGGCATTGCCAGCATCCCCTGGCTTAAGGGTCTCTCAAAGCCGACCGTCCCAGCCATGGCCCTTGGGATCGCCCTGAGTTTGTCCACCGCTCCAGCGGTTCAGGCCTATACCCCTGTCGTCTCATTCACCTATGACGGAACATCCTACACTGCTTACAATAATACCTCGCCAATTACTTGGTCTGAAGCCCGTACTTATGCACTCTCCGTGGGAGGCGATTTAGTGAGTTTGGATACAGCTGCGGAGAATGGGGCTGTCTTCGCCCAAATCGGATACACAAGTTTTCCTAGTTTATGGAATTCTGTTCCCGGTTCTCAATTTGTTGGGCCATACATAGGACTATTCCAGCCGAACGCGACTGACGTTCAAACAGGATGGCAATGGGTTGATGGTTCTTTGCTTACTAGTGCAAGTTGGTACCCCACGCAACCAGACAATGGTTATGGTGTAGAGAACGTAGCAGCATATTTTAATCAAGTAAGCCAATGGGCTGACATTTACGATTGCCCCACTACTTCGGTTCCATGTGCAGCCAATAACACGCCACCTAATGATTATTTGTCCAAATCATTTATTGTTGAATTTAATCCAGTCCCCTCTCCCGCACCCATTGTTGGTGGCATGGCTGCCTTGGGCTGGTCTCGCCGCCTTCGCCGACGTATCAATCAAGTCAATCTTTGATTT
>JAPLIF010000245.1 GCA_026389255.1 Cyanobacteriota bacterium | reverse complement strand
AGCGCGCCACCAGTTCCACCAGATGGATGGACACCACTGGCACATGGCGACTACCAAGAAAGGCAATGCGCCGCTTGCCCCGGTCCTGGAGCATTGCCAGTTCCTGGGCCAATGTGTCGATCCGACCAAGCGCCGGAAGATCTAGGGACCGGGTCACCCAAAGCCCACATTCGTAATCACGAAACTAGCAGCCACAGGCCCGATCCGCTTTGGGACCTCCCTTTCAGATGACGGTCGGCAGCCTGAGGCGTTCGAAGAGGGCGTCGAAACAGCAATGCTCGGCCACCAACCGGATGGCATAGGTGGCCTTGACCGGTTCGTGCAAGCGGACATGGCCGATGGCCGCCTCGATCACCTCGACGGTGGTGAGGGTGTCGTGGTCCACCTTGAGCACGGGCACCTCCAATTCCTCGGCCCGATTGAGAAGCTGGGGCAGCGGTTCGCCCACCCCGGTCAGAATCAGGCACTGGGTGGAGGCCTCCAGGGCCGCCAGCTGGATGTCGGTTCGATCCGCGCCAGTGATCACAGCCATATTGCGACGGCGGCGGAAAAACTCCATGGCCGAATTCACATTCATGGCGCCAATCGAGAGGGTTTCCACCAGCAGGTTCAGCTGCTCGCTGCAACAAAGCACCCGGGCCCCCAGGCGCCGGGCCAACTCTTCGACACTGATGCTGCGCAACATCGGGCTGCGCGGCATCACGCCAAACACACCAATACCAAGACGCTCGAGGGCGGGGACCACCTCCTGGCGCAGCTGGGACACCTGGTCGGGCTCGACGCTATTGAGCACCACCCCCGCCAGCCAATCCCCCAGCTGGGAGCGGGCCTCCAGCAAGCCGTCAACGCTACGGCTGTCTTTCCAGGGATGGACCAACACCACCGGGGCCTCCAGAGCACGGGCCAGTTGCACCAGATTGAGCCCATAGAGCTGGCCCTCACTGAGGCTGCCGGCGGCTTCGAGGAGGGCCAGGTCATCCGCCCCCTGCTGCAGACGCTGCTTGAGGGCCTCAAAGCCGACCCCAGGGGTCAGATCACCCGCCAGCAGTCGGCCATGGGCCGAATCGGCATCAATGGTGTGCAGCGAAGAAATCAACTGGCTTTCGCCCAGGGCCAAGGTAGTTCCAATGAAACGAACGTCCGGATCCAGCAGCGGATCTCCGGGTTGCTGGATCCGTTGCTCCTCGTCACAGCCGGTGGCTAAGGGCTTACCAAAGGACAAACCCACCCCAAGACGCAGCAGCTGGCGTCCCAGGCCCAGCACCACCGCCGATTTGCCACTGAAGGGTTCGCAGGAGCCGATCAGCAAGGCGGTGGGCATGGAATGACCTCACTGACAACAAAGTGGGCCCTCAATTTAGGCAACCGCTCCACCCCGTCCGATGCTGGCGACACCCTTCGCCCAAGCTGTCGTCGATGGCCGCCGCCCCCGACCCCATCAACCCGGCCCTCCCCCCGACGGGCCGCACGGTGGCCATCACCGGCGCCGGAGGCTCCCTGGGCCAGGCCCTGCTGCGGCGCCTGCATCGCCGCGGTGACCGGTTGATCGCCCTGACCAGCGGCACCACCCCCCTGGAGATCCGAGATGGCGAAGGCTTTGCGATCCCCCTGCGGCAGGTGGGCTGGGCGGTGGGCCAGGAGGAGGCGCTGGGCCCCCTCCTGGCCGAAGTCGACCTACTGGTGCTCAACCATGGCATCAATGTCCACGGCGACCGCAGCGTGGACAGCGTGGAGCGCTCCCTTGAGGTGAATGCCCTCAGCCTCTGGCGCCTGCTGGAACTGTTCGCTCGGGTGGCACGCTTGCGGCCCACCCGAGCGAACAATTCCAGCCGGCCACGACCGGAGGTCTGGGTCAACACCTCGGAAGCGGAAATCCAGGTGGCGATCAGCCCGCTCTATGAAATCAGCAAACGATTGCTGGGTCAACTGCTCAGTCTGCGGGCCCCTGTCCTGGAACGACCCG
>JAPLIF010000073.1 GCA_026389255.1 Cyanobacteriota bacterium | reverse complement strand
CCCGCCAAGCGCGTGCCCGCCTTCACCGCCGGCAAGCTCTTCAAGGATCGCGTTCAAGGCTGATCAGCCCCGCCCTGCGCCTGCCGGACCACCTGCAAGCCCTGCTCCAGCAAGGCGTTGATTCGAGAGTGGGGGGCTACCGCGGTCGGTTTGCCCCCTCCCCAACCGGGCCGATGCATCTCGGCAACCTCCGCACCGCCTTGGTCAGCTGGCTTGACGCCCGCAGCCAAGGCTGTCAGTGGCTGTTGCGTATCGATGATCTCGACAGCCCCCGTAACCGGGCCGGAGCCATTGATTCCATTCTCGTCGATCTCCAGTGGCTGGGGTTGCGCTGGGATGGTCCCCCGATCTTCCAGGGCCAGCGCCGGGGCCTCTACGCCAGTGTGCTTTCGGCCCTGCGCCGCGATGGCTTTCTTTATCCCTGCCGCTGCAGCCGGCGCCTGCTGGCCGATATTTCAGCCCCCCATGGCAGCCTCAGCGTCTATCCAGGCTTCTGCCGAGAGCTAACGCCCCTGTGGGGCCCCTGGAACCAGCGGCTGCCCAGCTGGCGCCTGCGCCTGTCCCCCACCCCCCTGGGCTGGCAGGAGCGGGTGGCTGCGGAGGGCCGCATGGAGGCAGCGGATCAGGTCGGAGACTTCGTGCTGCGCCGGGCCGATGGGCTGATCGCCTATCACCTGGCCACGGCTGTGGATGAACTGGCCCTCGGCATCAGTGATGTGGTGCGGGGGGCCGATCTCTGGTCCTCCACTGGAGCCCAGGTGGCCGTGATGGGGGTGTTGGGCCATTCCCCGCCCCGATACGGCCATGTGCCCCTCTGGCATGACCAGCAGGGCCATCGCCTCAGCAAGCGGGAAGGCTCCCAAGGCCTACCCGGGCTGCGGGCCCAGGGCCTGGACCCACCCGGGGTGATTGGCCTGCTGGCGGCCAGCGCCGGCCTGGTGCCGGAGGGCAGCCGGCTCTCGATTAACGAACTTTTGCAGGAAATGCGCGAAATTCCCGCCCTGATTTGACGCAGTGGCGACAAGCCAGCGACTCTTAACAGACTTTTTAGATTTGAGCCGGGGACTTGCGGGCACAGTGAGCAGATGCACACCAACCCATCTCCCGAGTCCCCAGCGGGGAACTCAGTCCTTGCTGTTGCGGCGAACGGCGCCGGCGTAGCGGCGGCTGGGATCCATCCCCGGCAGCAGGGGCAAGTCTCACTCCAAAAGCCCTGTCAGCACTGCGGTGGCAGCGGCATCCTGCGCAGGAACAGCGAGAGTTACCGCACTTGCCTTGTCTGCCTAGGCCAGGGGATGCCGCCCAGTACCAAGGGTTTTCTCTTCCCGTTGATCAGGTCCGTCTCTTCCCCTGCTGCTTCCAGATAAAGAAACCGGTCACGTCCACCACCACACCGAGGGGGACCGCAGTGAGCAGCAGCAGGATGACGGAGGACCAATCGGTGTACATCCGCAGGAGGGCGTAGGCGAAGGGGATTCTCTCAGCCAACCCCCCCCCCCGGCTCAACCTGGGTTCGATGTCTGGGTTGACGTAGTCAGCGGGGAGAGGCTCATGGGCCCTAAAGTTCGTTGCTTGCTGTATAAATTCAAGGGGTAAGGTCTTCCATGCAGCATTTCTCGGCTCCTGAAATCGATCCTGCCCACCCCATGGATTGCAGCCAACCGGAGCGCTATGTCCTCAAGCGCCTCCCCAGCGGGCTCTATCTGGGTATTGAGCAAGTCCACCAAGGCGTGGTCGAGGTGGAGGACTCCCAAGAAGCCTATCGATTCCATACCCACGAGGCGGCCCTGCGGGCTGCGGACGAACTCAACCGGCTCGGCAAGGGACCGATGGATGTCTTGAAAGTGGATTGGGGAAATGCCAATGGGCGCAAGACTATAAATTTGAGTCACATTTGATCGTTAAGTACAGACGATCTCCCCCGCTTCGCTGGATAGGGTCAAGCCAGCCGCTTCACCCTTCGATGCAACGCCACCATCTGCGCACCTTGGCGGCCCTCTACACCCACCCTCTGCAGCACGGGGTGCGGGTGTCCAAGGTGGAGGCGCTGCTGAGGGCGCTCGGCGCCGAAGTCAGCGAACTGGATAGCCGGCGCCTGAAGATCGTCATGCCCGGCGGCCAGGAAACCTGGATCCGCCTCGGCTGCGGCATCGAATCCCCCGATCTCGATACCGAAGCCATGCTGCGGGTCCGCCATCTGCTCCAGGAGGCTGGGGTCACGATCGACCATCCCGAAGCCGAGGAACCGTCCCCCCGGGGCGACCAGAGTCACCGGCTGGTGCTCCATCTCGACCACCACCACACCGACGTCCTTCAGCTGGAGGGGGATGGGGTCGAGCACGCCGTGCTCAAGCCCCATGGGGGCTGGGCGGGCCACGGGTCCCTCACCCATCGCCATGATCGCGACGAGGCCGGCCAACGGGCTCCGATCGAAAGCGACTATCTGGCCCAGATCGTTGCGGCGATGGCCGCTGCCGATGGGGTGCTGCTGCTGGGCCACGGCAGTGGCGAGAGCGATATGCGCCTGGTGCTGCTGGATTACCTACACCAACATCGCCCCGATCTGCTCGATCGCATCGTCGGCATCGACAGTCTGTCGGTGGCCCATCCCAGCGAAGCCCAGATCCTGGCCAATGCCCGCGAGCATTTCGGCAACCTGCCCTCCCGGCGGCCGGTGTTGGCCCCGGGGCAGGAATGCAAACCACAAGGCCCCCTGGCCTGAGGCCCAGACCAAAAAAAGGGCCCCGATCGGGGGCCCTGGGCCAAGGGCCATTGGACGTTGGCCCTTGGCTGTTGCCGACCTGTCTCAGACCAGCACCGCCTCGACGGCACTGGGGCTGGCCACCTCGGCCTGACGGAGGCGCAAGCGCTCGGATTCGACATCAACCGCGATGGTGCTGCCCATCGGGAAGCTGCCGGCGAGGATCGCCTTGGCGATCGGGGTTTCCAGCTCCCTCTGGATGGCGCGCTTGAGCGGACGGGCGCCGTAAACGGGGTCGTAGCCCACGGCCGCCAGCCAGTCGAGGGCTTCGGCATTCACCTCGAGGCCCAGTTTCCTGTCCTCCAATCGCTGGGCCAGGCGCTTCACCTGCAGATCGACGATCTGGCGCAGTTCCTCCTGTTTGAGGCTGTGGAAGATGATCGATTCATCGAGCCGGTTGAGGAATTCGGGGCGGAAATGGGCCCTGAGGGCCTCATTCACCCGCCGCTCCATTTCGCCGTGGCGGGCCGGGTCCCCGGCGAGATCGAGAATCGAAGCGCTGCCGATGTTGCTGGTGAGAATCAGGATCGAGTTGGTGAAATCCACCGTGCGGCCCTGGCCATCGGTGACGCGGCCGTCATCGAGGATCTGCAGCATGACATTGAAGACATCGGGGTGGGCCTTCTCCACCTCATCGAAGAGGATCACCGCATAGGGGCGCCGCCGCACGGCTTCGGTGAGTTGGCCGCCTTCCTCGTAGCCCACATAGCCCGGAGGCGCTCCGATCAGTCGGCTGACGGCGTGCTTCTCCATGTATTCGCTCATGTCGATGCGCACCATCGCCTCCTCGCTGTCGAAGAGCTGGGCCGCCAGAGCCTTGGAGAGCTCGGTCTTGCCCACCCCGGTGGGGCCGAGGAACAGGAAGGAGGCAATCGGCCGATTGGGATCGGACAGCCCCGCCCTAGAGCGCTGGATGGCATCGGCCACCGCGGTCACCGCCTGCTGCTGACCGATGACCCGGGTATGCAGTTCGTCTTCGAGGTGGAGCAGTTTCTCCATCTCTGACTGCACCAACTTGCTGACGGGAATGCCCGTCCATTTGGCGATCACTTCGGCGATGTCATCCTCGGTGACCTCTTCTCGCAACAGGGTCTTGCCACTGTGGGCGCCGCTGAGATCGGCTTCCTTGGCGGCCAGTTTTTTATTGAGCTCCCCGAGGGTGCCGTATTCGAGTTGGGCGGCGCGGTTGAGGTCGTAGCTGCGCTTGGCCTGCTCGATCTGGAGTTGCACCTGCTCGATCTCCTCCTTGATGGCGGAGAGCTCATCGATGCTGCCCTTTTCCTTCTGCCATTGGGCATTGAGGCCGCTCTGCTGTTCCGACAATTCGGCCAACTCCTTTTCGAGCCGCTCGAGACGATCGCGGCTGGCGACATCGGATTCGCGGCCGAGGGAGAGTTTCTCCATCTCCAGCTGCAGGATGCGGCGATCCAGTTCATCGATCTCCTCCGGCTTGGAGGTGATTTCCATCTTGAGGCGCGCTGCTGATTCATCCATCAAATCGATGGCCTTATCGGGCAAGAAGCGATCGGCGATGTAGCGGCGGCTGAGCACCGCCGCGGCCACCAGGGCGTTATCGGCAATGCGCACGCCATGGTGCACTTCGTAACGCTCCTTGAGGCCCCGCAGGATCGAAATCGTGTCCTCCACGGTGGGCTGGTCCACGAACACCTGCTGGAAACGGCGCTCCAGGGCGGGATCCTTCTCGATGTGCTGGCGGTGCTCATCGAGTGTGGTGGCGCCG
>JAPLIF010000214.1 GCA_026389255.1 Cyanobacteriota bacterium | reverse complement strand
CCCTGGCCCCATACATCCGCCAGGTCCAGGCCCGCCGGGGCCGGGTGCGCCGGTGTGGGACGGGGGAGGCAAAGGGGGCGTTCCGGATGGGCCAGTTGTTCCAGGGCTCCAGCCAGATCGTGGGCCCCCCAGACCCGCAGTCCTTCCACTAGGGCGGCCTCGGCGGCATTACCAGCGGCCACCAGTAGCCCCCTGGCCCCCAGCCGCCTGGCCGCCAGGGCCAGGGCCAGCACCCCACGAATCGGTCGCAGGCGGCCGTCCAGTCCAAGCTCTGCCGCACTCCAGATCCCTTCCATGCGCTCGGCTGGCAGCTGGTCGCTGGCCAGCAGAAGTCCGAGGGCGATGGGAAGGTCGAAGGCGGGGCCCTCCTTGCGCAGGTCTGCTGGGGCCAGACTGACGATCACCCGCGTCAGCGGCATCCTTAGGCCACTGTTGCGCAGGGCCGCCCGCACCCGTTCCCGCGATTCCTGGACCGCCGCATCGGCCAGGCCCACCATCTGCAGTCCGGGCAAGCCGGGACCGATGTCCACTTCAACCCGCACGGCGACCGCCTCCACTCCCCGCAGGGCGCCGCTGTGGCAGTGGGCCAGGGCCATGGGGGAGGGGCAAAGTCTCTGTCTTGTTAGTGCCACCCCTGTCCCTGCTGGCATCAGGGGCAGAATGGCCCTCTCGCCAGGGTCCTGGCGATTGCCTTGATCGCGGAGTTTCCCCTTCCATGAGTGCCAGTGCGGACACGATTTTCGGGCGCATCCTGCGGGGCGAAATACCCTGCGAGGCCCTTTACAGCGACGATCTCTGCCTGGCCTTTCGCGATGTGAATCCCCAGGCGCCCGTCCATGCCCTGGTGATTCCCCGCCAGCCGATCGCCCAGTTGGCTGAGGCGGGTCCTGGGGATCAGGCGCTGCTGGGCCATCTCCTTTTGGTAGCCGCCAAGGTGGCCCGTCAGGAGGGTCTCGACAGTTGGCGCACGGTGATCAACAGCGGCGCCGAGGCGGGCCAGACCGTTTTCCACCTGCATGTCCATGTCATCGGCGGGCGCGCCCTCAGCTGGCCCCCGGGCTGATCCCTGAACACCTCGCGCGCGGGAGGTTGCCAGCAACGGGGCCTGGGCCCAGAGTGCCGCCCCATGATCCGCGCCCCGGGAACGACTCTCTTCCGTACGGCCAGCGACAATGGGAGCAATCGCCGTTGTCCATGAATCCCGCCAAGGCCCTGGGCGAGCAGCTAGTCAAGTTGCAACGGCTCGCCCAGCCCTACTTCCTTCCCCTGGAAGAAGGAAGGACCGGAGGGGGGTCTTTTCTGCTGTTGTTGGCGGCCTTGCTGGCGATCGTGGTCGGCTTGACCCTGGTGTTGCTGACCGGGGCCGTCGCCCTCAGTGGTGCCCTGATTCCCAAGCTGCAGGGTCGGTTCCTGCCCGGGGTTCCCCAGCAGGTTGCTTCCCTTTGGGCTAGCCCGATCGGTTGGGTGCTCATGGCCTTGATGGCGGCAGGGGTCTTCTGTTTCTGGCTCTATCGCGGCCAGTTGCGACAGGGGCGCTGGGTCCCCTGGGTGTTGCTTGGGGTGATTGCCCTTTTGATCCTGGTGATCAATGGAATCAACGTCGGCATCAGCTTCGTCGCCCGCAATGTCGATAACTCCTTGGTGGCTTACGACCGGGATGGTTTCTGGAAAACGGTCGCCATCTATGCCTTCTGTCTGATGCTGGCCTTGCCCATCAGGGCGTTGCAGGCCTATCTGATTCCCCGTCTTGGCCTGTTGTGGCGAGAATGGTTAAGTAGCCGCCTTTTGGGACGTTACTTAAGTAATCGTGCCTATTACGAGCTCAATCCCAATGACGAAAGCTCTGAGGAGATTGACAATCCTGACCAGCGCATCTCCCAGGACACAGCCAGTTTCACAAGTACAAGCCTTAGCGTCTCGGTGGAGATCCTCTCTGCCCTGCTTACGTTTGTCAGTTTCGTTCTGGTGCTCTGGAGTATCAACTCCAAGTTGGCTCTGCTGCTGCTTGTCTATGCGGTGACCGGTACGACTTTGATTGTGTTCGCAAGCAGGCGTCTGGTTGCACTGAATTATCAACAGCTCAAATTAGAGGCTGATTTCCGCTACGGACTGGTCCATATCCGCGATAATGCCGAGTCAATCGCTTTTTACCGTGGTGAAGCCCAGGAAGGCAAGGAAGCCCAGAGGCGCTTAGGGGGAGCGATCAGTAATTACAACCGGCTGATTGTTTGGGAGGCTCTGATCAGTGTAATTCAGCGTTCCTATGACTATTTCTCCCGTTTTCTGCCCTGGTTAGTGATTGCCCCAATCTACTTTGCTAAGCAAGTTGATTTTGGTGTTTTTGGCCAGGCCAGCATTGCCTTTTCCCAGGTTCTCTTCTCTGTCAGTTATATCGTTAACAATGTCGATCGACTGGCGGCGTTCTCTGCTTCCATCAGCCGCTTGGAAGGGTTCCAAAGCAAGATCGATTCATTAGCAGGTGGGCATGCCCTAATGGACCCAGCGCCTGCAACTGCTGGGGCGTTCGAGGTGCGTCAGTCGTCCAGCGATGCGATTGTGCTGCGCCATGTTGATTTGGTGCCTCCCCGCACCGGCCGTCACCTGATTCGTGATCTCAACTTGACGATTGGCCCCGGCGATCGCCTGCTGGTGGTGGGGCCTTCGGGTTGTGGCAAGACCTCATTTTTGCGCTTGGTCAGTGGACTCTGGCCCCCGGCGGCCGGCCAGGTCGAGCGGCCGTCGGTGGGTGAACTGATGTTCATCCCACAGAAGCCCTACATGTTGCTGGGAAGCCTGCGGGAGCAGCTCTGTTACCCCCAGTCTCCTGATAAGTTCAGCGATGACCAGTTGCGCCATGTTCTCGAACAGGTGCGTCTACCCGATCTGGTGCGCCGTTATCCCGATCTCGACATCAAACAGGACTGGCCGCGGCTGCTTTCCCTGGGCGAGCAACAACGGCTAGGTTTTGCCCGGTTGCTTCTCAACTCGCCTCGTTTTGTCGTGCTGGATGAGGCCACCAGTGCCCTGGATGTGGCCACAGAACAGGCGCTGTATGGGATGCTCGTCGATCTGGGCATGGGTTTTGTCAGCGTCGGCCATCGCCCCACCCTGCGCGATTATCACGACATCGTGCTGGAGTTGGATGGCACCGGCGCCTGGCGTCTGATGCCATCCTCCAGCTATCAATTCGGTCGCTGAAGCCCCTGATGACTCCCCCCACCCCCTTAGAACCCGCCGACAACGTCAACGCCAAAAACGTCGACCCGAAGCCCAAGGCCGAAGCTGGGCCGGTCCCTCCGGCCACAAGCGCAACCACCGGTGATGCGCCGGAATTCGGCTGGAGCACCTACGCCGAAAGGGTCAATGGCCGTT
>JAPLIF010000237.1 GCA_026389255.1 Cyanobacteriota bacterium | reverse complement strand
CAACCGACGATTCCGTATGGCCTTGGTTGCTTCAGCCGCATCTTTCACCTCTCAGAGGCTGAGGTCGACAACATCTGCCACCTGCTCGACCTGATCCGAACAAGGGCCATGGCTGAGCAAGCTGCCTGAGCGCCTCGCGTCTGTCAGTTCATGGTTGGGCGGTTCGGCTGGCGCGCCCCAAACCCGCGATCATGATCAGGATCCCCCCCCCCTGCGCCCCCCATGCCCTGCACCGCTCTGCCGCCCCTGCCCCAGCCGGTGGCGGCCGAGCGCATCGAGGCCCTGGCCCTGGAGCTGGCGGGGCAGGATCCGAGCCTGACCCTGCTGCGGGAGACGGCGGATCGGGTGCGCTATTCGCGCGATTGCCACGACTATTCGCCGGTGTTGACGCCCCTGCTGGCGGGTCTTATCGCCCAGTTGGTGGTGCGGGTGCGGAGTGTGGAGCAGGTGATGGCGGTGGCTGGGGCCTGCGCCCGCCATGGGGTGCCCCTCACCGCCCGCGGTGCCGGCACCGGCAACTACGGCCAGTGCGTGCCCCTCTGCGGCGGCGTGGTGATCGACCTGATGGGCCTTAACCGACTGCGGGAGGTGGATCCCGCCAGCGGCGTCATGGTGGCGGAGGCGGGTTGCATCCTCGCCAATCTCGACCAGGAGTTGCGCCTGCAGGGGCGCTCATTGCGGTTGGCCCCCAGCACCTGGCGTACCGCCAGCCTGGGGGGCTTCATTGGCGGTGGCTCCAGCGGCATTGGTTCGCTGCGTTGGGGCATGTTGCGGGATCCGGGCCAGCTGCTGGGGCTGGAGGTGATCACGGTGGAGCCGGAACCGCGCCGCCTCTGGATCGAAGGGGAGGCCTGTGAACCCCTCAACCACGCCTACGGCTGCAACGGCCTGATCACCGCCCTGCAGATGGCCACCACTGAGGCGGTTTCCTGGTGGCAATGGGTGGTGGATTTTGATGATTGGGGCACAGCCGTGGCGGTGGCCGAAGAGTTACCGGCCACGGCCCTGCTGCTCAACAGCCTCTGCCTGCTGGAGGCCCCGGTGGCAGCCTCCCTGCCCTCCCCCGGCGGCGCCCCGGCCGCCTCGGGCCATCGCCTGTTGCTGCTGGCTGCCGCCGATGCTTCGTCCCTGCTGGAACCCTGGCTGCGCCATCGCGGCGCCACCGCGGTGTGGCACCAGGCCGAAAGTGCCAGCCGCGGCCTGCCCCTGCGGGAACTCACCTGGAACCACACCACCCTGCATTGGCGCAGCCAGGCCCCCGCTTGGACCTATCTGCAATTGATGCTGCCCCGGCCCTGCGGCGCCATGCTGGCCGCCCTGCGGCAGCGTTGGGGGCCGGAGCTGCTGCTATGGCACATGGAGGGGGTGCGCTCCCAGGGCGAAAACCGCCTGGCCGGCCTGCCCCTGGTGCGCTTTGACGGCATCGAAAAGCTCGAGGCCCTGATCGCTGATTGCGTCGCCCTGGGTGCCCAGCTCTTTGATCCCCACACCATTTATGTCGAGGACGGCGGCCTCGGCTTGGTCGATGCCCGCCAGGTGGCGGCCAAAGCCAGCAACGATCCCCTCGGTCTACTTAACCCCGGCAAATTGCGGGGGTGGTTGGAGCGCCATCAGTTGCAGCACAATTAGTTAATGCGCCATCAGTAGGTGTTGCCGCCGTAGCTGCCGCCCGAGAACCCCTGGGCGCCGTAGCCGCCGCCGCAGAGGGAGGTGTCCTGGGCCTGGCGCAGCATCTGACCAATCGTCTGGTTCGGGGCGCTGGCGCCATTGGAGATGGCGCTGAAATAGCGGGGGCCGTCGGCGGTCAACAGCTGGCCAGAAATGGCCCGCACGCCGGTGAGGGTGCCGGTTTTGCCATAGACGCGGCCATCCAGGGAGGTGCCGTTGAAGAGGTGGCGCAGGGTGCCCCTCTGGCCGGCGATCGCCATCGAGCCGACGTAATAACGGCCGTAGGGATGGTTATCCATGCGCAGCAGCAGGGCCGTGATGAAACGGCTGGTGAGCCGATTGGAACGATCCAGGCCACTGCCGTCGTAGATGCTCACCCCCTGCATCGGCAGGTTCTGTTGCATCAACCAGCCGGTTTCGAGGCGGGCGGCCCGATCCACATCCCAGCTGTCGGCCGCCTGGCGCAGCAACACTTCGGCGGTGAAGTTGTGGCTTTCGGTATTGGCCAGGCTCAACAGCCCCAGCATCGAAGTGGAGGGCTCCTGATGCACCAGCACCGCGTTTTGGGGCAAGGGGGTCTGGGGGGACACCATGGCGATGCGCACGTCACCCCCCTCCTGGGCCACACTGCGCTGCAGCAGGGTGCGTAGGCGAGCCGCCGGATTGCTCACCGCTTCGTCGATGGCGTTGCTGGTGATCGCCAGCCGGGTGATGGGGGCGCCATAGGCATAGGCCCGATCGCCCACTTTCCAACCCTGGGGCCACCAGGCCTGGGCAGGTTCTTCGGCCAGCTCCAGCTTGACGACCGAACCGGGGATGCCGGGGCCACCGCCCGAATTCATCGCTAGGCGGGCAAACCGTTGCAGATGGGGCACGGCCAGGTCGGGATCCCCCTGGCCCAGGATCCGGAAGGTGCCGTCCGGCAGCCTCCACATCTGGGTATTGAGTCGGTAGTCGGGGCCGAGGCGATCGAGGGCGAAGGCCGTGCTCACCAATTTCTGGTTGGAGGCCGGCGAGCGGGGCTGCTGGCCGTTGACATCGGCCAGCAGGCGGCCGCTGCGGTCGGCCATCGACACGCTCCAGACCCCCCGTTCTCCGGCCAGGATTGATTCCAGACGCGCCTGCAGGGCCGGGCAGCTCACCTGGCTTTGCAGTACAGGGGCGGTGAGGCCCGTCGGCAGGGGCGGCAGGGCAGCCACCGGCAACCTTTGACGCCTCACACTGGCGGGTGCTGGCAGTCCCGGATAGGCCGCAGCGGCCATGGGCGCCGCCACTGTCACCAGGGCCCACCCAGCCATCAGCAAGCGGGCACTGCAGCCAGGGCGTCGCCGGAGAACAACAGGCATGGAGTAAGGGGGGCGGGTGGACATGGGATCAGGTGGAGCCAAGTTTCATATCGGTGACTGTGCCGTTGAAGCGGTAGTTCGCTCCTTCCAGCTCGACGGGGGCGCCGATCTTGATGGTGGTGCCGTCATGGAACGCGAGGACGTTCTTGAACTCCACCGCGTTGCCCTTTTCCGCTTCCAGATGTTCGATCTTGATGATCTCGCCCTTGCGGACCATATACTGCTTGCCGCCGGTTTGAATTACCGCATACGCTTCCATGGATCACCTGCCGCCTTAGTTGATTTTCAAATAGGACTAAAAAATATAGAGATTCGGCGCCGGAAAGTCAACAGCGCATTTTGTGTTATTATGGTTGAGCGTCCTCGTCATGTTTGTGGATCGGGTAGGGCGGCGAGTCCCTTCGCCGCCGGTATGGCTGTCTGAGGGCGGAGTAATACGCCGCCGCTAAAGCCGTTCCTCCCCAAGCCGGGTTCGGATCCTTTTCAATAATTCTCTCGCTTCGCGTCCTTGCGTCAAATCAATTTCTGTTATGATGCCCATCGCAAGGCCAATTTCTTCCTTGAATGGGCGCAGTCGCGAAGATACAGGTTGATCAACTTGGCGCTGAACCCCATGAGGATGAAGCGGTCTTCTTCCTGCGAGTGGTTATTGTGGGCGGCCATGGAGAAGCGCGGCAAACCTCCTGCGCGCCATACATAAAAAACGTCCGCCTTCTGGAAGTCGAAAAGGCGATGGCCAAAAAATGAGGCTGTGGTAGAGTGGTCATTATGTCAGAGCCTGCCGCCAGCCGGGCGCCCCGGGCGT
>JAPLIF010000060.1 GCA_026389255.1 Cyanobacteriota bacterium | reverse complement strand
CTTCATCGTCGTCGTCGTCGGTCGCAAAAGGGCTGTCCGGATCGTCTTCGATCGGCCAGTCCTCGTTGATACCGCCGATGACCAGTTCCTCGATTTCCACCACATCGTTGTTGAGCTGTCCCAGGGCGTTGATCAGCACGTCCAGGGCTAGGGCATCACTGGTGCCCAGGTCGAGCCAGCAACGCCCCCAGGCTTCCGAATATTCCATCACGGCCATGTTGTGCATCAAGGCCGGCAGGGCCCGGCTGGAGCCTTCCTCTTCCCAGGCCACCCAACTCAGATCGGCGCCCGCCTCATGGGCCTGCAGGGTTTCGGCGTTGAAGGCCCCCAGTTTGCCTAGAAAAAACCAGCTGTCGAAGACGAATTCGATGTAACTTCTCTCCGCCTGGCCCGGGGCATCGGCAAAGCGCAGCCAGATCCAGCAATTGAACGGATTGACTTCGCGAAAGCGAACCTCCATGGTCAAGCCGCAGCCACTCAGACTCCCTATCCAACACGATCGTCAGCCAGGCATGCTGGGCCGATGCTTGAGTTGCAGGCCGTCCACTACCACCCCGCCACCGTGCCCCAGGCGCTGCTGCGGCAGGCGAACCTGAAGCTGGCCGTGGGCACGCCGGTTCTGGTGGCGGGCCGCAGCGGCAGTGGTAAAACCACCCTGCTGGAGCTGATCAGTGGCTTGGCCGAAGCCGATGGCGGCCGTTTCCTCTGGAACAACGAGCCCGTGGCGGCCCGCCAGCGTCGCTGGCTTTGTGGCCTGGTGTTTCAGTTTCCCGAACGCCATTTCCTGGGTCTGACCGTGGGTCAGGAATTGCGGCTCGGTCAACGGCGCCTGGGGGGCGAGGCCATCGACCAGGTCCTGGCCCAGGTGGGCCTCGCCGGGATCTCCCTCCAGCAGGCCCCCGAACGCCTCAGCGGCGGTCAGCAACGGCGCCTGGCCCTGGCGGTGCAGCTGTTGCGCAATCCGCGGTGTTGTTGCTCGATGAACCCACCGCTGGCCTGGATTGGACCGTGCGGGAGGAGGTGCTGGGGCTGCTGGATCAACTGGCCCGGGAGCGGGCCCTGCTGGTGGTGACCCACGAACCGGAGCTGTTTGCCGGCCGCTTCAGCCAGGCTTGGCAGCTCGTCGATGGCGGCCTCAGGCCCCTGCCCTCCGCCACGCTTCATACGATGGCTCCAGACGGATCAAGCTGATGGCGGATCAACTGCTGCGGGCCACCGCCGCGGGGGGCGGGATCCGCCTGGTGGCGGTCAACACCACCGAAACCTGCGCCGAAGCCCGGCGCCGCCATGGCCTCTCCTTTCTGACCACGGCCCTGCTGGGGCGTGCCATGACGGCGGGCCTGCTACTGGCCAGTTCCATGAAGGTGGCCCATGGCCGGGTCAATCTCCGTATCCAGTCCGATGGTCCGTTGCGGGGCATGACGGTGGATGCCGGGCGCGACGGCATGGTGCGGGGCTACGTGGGACAACCGGGCCTGGAACTTGATTTGTTGGCCAGCGACGACGGTCTGCCCCAATTTGATTTCCAACGGGCCACCGGCACCGGCTATCTGCATGTGGTCCGTGATATCGGCGAAGGGGTTCCCTTCAGCAGCACGGTGGAGCTGGTCAGTGGCGGGATTGGCGACGATCTGGCTTCCTATCTATTGCACTCCGAACAGACGCCTTCGGCGGTCTTCGTCGGCGAACGGCTCGATCGCAGTGGGGTGCGCTGCGCCGGCGGCGTCCTGGTGCAGGTGTTGCCCAAGGCGGAGCGGGAACCGGCCTTGGTGGCCTTGCTGGAGGAACGTTGCCGCGAAATCGAGGATTTCAGTGCCCGCCTAGCCACCCATGTTGACCACTTGGAGGAGCTCCTGAGGGACATTTTCCCCGATCTTGATGCCAACTCCGGCGCGGACCTTCAGGCGATCACCCCGGTGCGCTTCCGCTGTCCCTGCAGCTACAACCGCAGCATCGGCGCCCTCCGATTGCTGGGCCGCGATGAACTCACCTCCATGCTGCAGGAGGACGGCCAAGCCGAACTGACCTGTCATTTCTGCAGCGCCGTTTACCGGCTGGATGCCGCTGGCCTGCAGTCGCTTATCGATGGCTTCTCCTTGGTCTGAGGCCAGGCCTGCCACAGTTCAGGCCAGCAGCAGGGCCCCGTCCAGAAGCACCAGGATCACCGGTGCCCCCAGTAATTGCCCAGGGCCCAGGGGCAGTTGGGCCAGCATGGCGTTGGGGACCAGCTGGAGCAAGGCGTTGCCGATCAGCAGGCCCACCAGGAGCAGGACGAGGGTCCAGCCGATCGCCCGGCCGAACTTGACCTGGCGCCGCAGCAGATTGAACAGGGTGGCCAGGCAGCCCAGGGCCAGCAGCATGGCCCCTGAGGCCTGGGGCAGGGCCAGCAACAGCACCAATAGCAGCCCGTGGGCGGCCAGGGGAAAGAGACGCTCCTGGCCGTGGGCCATGGTCAGGTTGGGCAGCACCGAAATCGAGGGGCTGGCCAGTTTGGGCAGGGGAAAGGAGGGGGTGCTGCGCAGGGAGGGCAGCACTGACCGTTCGGCCGCCGCCGTTTGTTCCCTCTGGGACGCCGTGCGGGCAGCACTGCTGAGACGGCCCTGCTGACGTTCCTTGAGCCGATCCATGAGCACGGCGTCATAAGCCGCCTCAATGCGCGCCCGTTCGATCGGGTCGTCGCTCACCTCATCCAGCCGACTCCGACGGGCCTGCTGCACGTCATCAAAGCTGGCATCGTGGGCCACGCCAAGCTTTTGGTAGGGGTCGCTCGGCGCCGCGGCGGGCCTGAGGGGCTCAGGGGTGGGATCGGAACCTTGGGTCATGGCCTGAGCGTAGGCAATCGCGATCAGAAAAGCGGTTCACTGCGGTGGTATCCCGCCTCAAGCAGCATGGATTGGCTGCAGGCCATGGCTTCGGCGATGGCCAGCCGGCGGCGGCGCTTGAGCAGGGGCAACTGGGGGGGAAGGTGGCTTCCCTCGCGGATTTCCATCATTGGGGGTCCCGGATCGCTCTGGAAGGGCAAGAAGCTGGCGAAATCACGGCCTCCATCACTGCGGGGACGAACGAGCCAGAGGGGGTTGGGCATGGATGGAACCGGCCCGAGCAGGCATGAAGAGATGTTGCAACCATTCTGGCGCGCCCCATCGATCGTCGTGGTGAACACCGTGAGGATCCACGGGCCGATCTCGCCTTAGAGGGCGATCGGCTCGGTGCCGCTGACCACCGGCGCCACCGCGGCCAAGGCCAGCTCTGGGTGGTCCTCCTGCAGTTGGTTCAGGTTCCAGGTGTTGCGGAACAGCAGGACCGGTCGATCCCAGGGATCGCGCACGGTTTTGCAGTTGAAGACCCTCCCCACCGCCTCCAGGGCCGCCCAGCCGCCGCTCACCCAGCGGGCCACGGTGAAATCCAGGGGCTCCAGTCGGGCTTTGACCCCATATTCGTTCTCCAGCCGGTAAAGAACCACCTCCAGCTGCAGTTGACCCACGGCCGCCAGAATCGGATCCCGTTTACTAGCATCGGTGTCGTAAAGAACCTGGACAGCCCCCTCCTCCCGTAGCTCGTTGACCCCCTTGCGGAAGCTTTTGAACGCCGAGGGGTTGGGATTGCGTAACCAGGCAAAAATTTCGGGACTGAAGCAGGGAATGCCTTCGTATTCGACCCGGGCTCCGCTGTAAAGGGTGTCGCCGATTGCGAACATGCCAGGATTGTTTAGGCCAATCACATCGCCTGGATAGGCATCTTCGACCACCTCTCGATCCTGGCCAAAGAGTTTTTGGGGCCTGGAGAGTCGCAGGGTGCGGCCACTGCGGGCGTGACGCACGGTCATGTCCTTATCGAAACGGCCCGAACAGACCCGCACAAAGGCCACCCGGTCGCGATGGCGGGGGTCCATGTTGGCCTGCAGCTTGAAGACAAAGCCGCTGAAATCCGGCCTTAACGGATCGATATTGCCCTCGGATGACTGGCGGGCGATGGGGGACTGGGCCAGATCAAGGAAGGCATCCAGGAAGGGGCGCACGCCAAAGTTGGTCATGGCGGAGCCAAAGAAGACAGGACTCAGGTCGCCGGCATGGACCAGTTCCAGATCCAGTTCGGCGCCGGCCCCATCGAGCAATTCCAGTTCCTCCAGGGCTTGGCCCAGCAGTTCCGGTTCGACCAGCTGGGCCAGTTCGGGATCACCGATCGCCAGGGTGCGTTCGGCACTTTGGCGGCCCCGTTCGGCGCGCTCAAACAGGATCACCGTGCGGCTGCGCCGGTCGATCACGCCCCGGAAGCGGTCGCCGCCGCCGATGGGCCAGTTAACCGGCCAGCAGGCCAGCCCCAATTCGCTTTCAATTTCATCGATCAGGGCCAGCGGTTCGCGACCGGGCCGATCCATCTTGTTGATGAAGGTGAAGATCGGCAGGTGGCGCAGTCGGCACACCTCAAACAGCTTGCGGGTCTGGGGTTCGAGCCCCTTGGCGGCGTCCTCGAGCATCACCGCGTTATCGGCGGCGGCCAGGGTGCGATAGGTGTCTTCGGAAAAGTCCTGGTGCCCGGGGGTATCGAGCAGGTTGATCGTGCTGCCGGCGTAGTCGAACTGCAGCACGGTGGAGGTGATCGAGATGCCCCGCTGCTTCTCGATTTCCATCCAGTCGGAGGTCACCTTGCGCTGTTCGCCCTTGGCCTTGACCGCACCGGCCTGCTGAATCGCCCCGCCGTAGAGCAGCAGCTTTTCGGTGAGGGTGGTCTTGCCGGCGTCCGGGTGGGAGATGATCGCGAAATTACGGCGCCTGGCCACCGCCTGGGCCAGGGATTCGCCGCCGCCCTCGGCGGTGGCGGCGGCGTTGGTCCCCTTGGGGGGTTCAGGACGGCTCTGGGTCATGGCCCCAGCCTGCCAGGCCAAGGGCTTGGGGCCAGGCTGGCAGGCCAAGCACCTGGGCCCAGCCTGCCAAGCCAAGTGCCCCTGCAGAGCGCCCCTTTAGGGCGATCAGCAGGGGCGGCACGATTCAGCTCCAGTGCTTCGCGTCAGTCGAAACCCAGCAGGTCGAAGATTTCCCGGTCCTTGAGGGATTCCGCTTCCAGGGGCTCCACGTCTTCAAGCATGGTGCGGGCCAGCTTGAGGTATTCCTGTTGCACGGTGTCGACTTCGGGGCTGGATTCCATCTCAAAGATGGTGCATTTTTTCAGGCGTGAGCGGCGGACGGCGTCCACATCTTGGAAGTGGGCCATGGTTTTCATGCCGACCCGAGCGTTGAACTTATCGATTTGGTCCGTGTCGCGGCTGCGGTTGGCGATGACGCCACCAAGGCGAACCTTGTAGTTTTTGGCTTTGGCCTGAATCGCCGCAATGATGCGATTCATCGCGAAGATGGAATCGAAATCGTTGGCGGTGACGATCAGGCAGTAGTTGGCGTGTTGCAGGGGTGCGGCGAAGCCCCCGCAGACCACATCACCCAGCACGTCAAAGATCACCACATCGGTTTCTTCCAGCAGGTGATGCTCCTTAAGCAGTTTGACGGTCTGGCCGGTCACATAGCCGCCGCAACCGGTGCCCGCCGGGGGGCCACCCGCTTCGATGCATTGGACGCCGTTGTAACCCTCAAACACAAAATCTTCGGGCCGCAGTTCTTCGGTATGGAAGTCGACGGTTTCGAGGATATCGATCACCGTCGGCACCATTTTCTTGGTGAGGGTGAAGGTGGAATCGTGCTTGGGATCGCAGCCGATCTGCAGCACCCGCTTGCCCAGCTTGGAAAAGGCGGCCGAGAGGTTGGAGGAGGTGGTGGACTTGCCGATGCCGCCCTTGCCGTAGACGGCGATCACCAGGGCACCCTCCTCAATCTTCATCCTGGGGTCCAAGTGGACCTGCAGGCTGCCTTCACCGTCCTCGCGGCGACTTGCATCGGCATTCACGCTGCCCTGGGTGGCCGGAGACTGGAGCGTAGAAGTCATGGGGGGGAGGGTTCGCCGCCGGCTCCAAACGGGGCCGGCAGGCAAGGAGTGTCTATGAACCTTCTAGGGCCTCCGATTGTCGGCTGATCGGTATTCGGCGCAATCCGAAACAACCTGGGTTCGCAAGTGTGCAGATGCCCATGGCAAGGCACCTGCGTTTCCATGGCCGTCTCAGCGGCTGAAATGGGCCTTGGCGTCGTAGAGCGTTTCAGCGCTGATCAGGGCCACCTCCCGTTCGCGGGCGAAGGTTTCGGTGTTGCGTTTCACCTTGCCCCTCACAAAGAAGGGAATCTTGGCCAGTTCGGCCTCCCCATCCGCACTCCAGGTCGTTTCCCCTGACCAGGGGGCTGCCTCGGCGGCCGGAGCTTGCGCCCCAGGGGCTGGACTGGGCTCGCTTGCGGCGCCCTCGGAGGAGCCGCCTGGCTGGGAGCGTTCAGGCGCCCCGTCCCCCAGGTGGCTGCGGTGGCCATCGACAAACTCGAAATCGTGGCGGAACATGCCGATCAGGTGTTCCTCCAACCCCATCATCAGCGGATGGACCCAGGAGTCGAAGATGACATTGGCCCCTTCCCAACCCATCTGGGGCGAATAGCGGGCGGGCACATCCTGCACATGCAGGGGTGAGCTGATCACCGCGCAGGGAACTCCCAGGCGCTTGGCGCTATGGCGCTCCATCTGGGTGCCGAGCACCAGTTCGGGGGCCGCCTCGGCCATGGCCTTTTCCACGGCCAGGTAGTCGTCGCTGATCAAGGCTTCGAGCCCCAGCTCCTTGGCGGCGGCCCGCACCTCGCGGGCCTGTTCGCGGCTGTAGGTACCCAGGCCCACCACCTCAAATCCCAGCTCCTGGCTGGCGATGCGGGCCGCGGCGAGGGCGTGGGTGGCGTCGGCAAAGATAAAGACCCGCTTGCCGGTGAGGTAGGTGGAATCGACGGAACGGGAATACCAGGGCAGCCTGGATTCGTCTTCGCCCTCTGCCCCAATCTCCACCCCCAGCAGCTCGGTGATTTCCTTGAGGAAGTCCCTGGTGGCGCCGATGCCGATCGGCACCGTTTTGACCGTGGCCATGCCGAAGCTGCGCTCCAGCCAGCTGCAGACCGTGCCGGCCACCTCCGCATAGAGGCACACGTTGGCATCCGCATCAGGCAAGCGCATCAGGTCGGCGGGTCGGGCCCCCAGGGGCGCCACCACACTCACCTCGATGCCATGGCTGGCCAGCAACTTGCTGATTTCCAGCACGTCGTCCCGGCAACGGAACCCCAGCAGGCTGGGTCCGAGCAGGTTGACCCTGGGTCGCCGCCCTTCCTGGCGCCAGCGTTGCGGGGAGGGTTTGGCGAACCCCGGAGCGGGCAGCTGATCTTTCAACAGGGTCCGCACCAGTTGGTAGAAGCTTTCGGCCGCTCCCCAGTTTTCTTTTTTGGAATAGGCGGGCAGCTCCAGGCTCACCACCGGCACCCCGCCCAGGTCCATGCTGTGGGCCAGGGATCCGGGTTGGTCCTGGATCAATTCAGCGGTGCAGCTTTCTCCCACCATCAGGGCTTCGGGCTGGAAGCGCTCCACCGTGGCCTTGATGGTGCGCTTGACCAGCTCGGCCGTATCGCCCCCCAGGTCCCGGGCTTGGAAGGTGGTGTAGGTGACAGGGGGGCGGCGGTTGCGCCGTTCAATCATTGTGAACAGCAGATCGGCGTAGGTGTCGCCCTGGGGGGCGTGCAGCACGTAGTGCACCCCTTCCATCGAACTGGCGATGCGCATGGCCCCCACATGGGGCGGGCCTTCGTAGGTCCAGAGGGTCAGTTCCATGGGTGCCGGTGATGGGGACGTGAAGGGCTGGGTCGGGCGGTCGAACGGGCGGGCTCAGAGGGGCGCTCAGACGGCAGGTCAGACGAAGGAGAGCCGTTGGCGGCGATGCAGGGGGCGGGCAAACAGTTCGGCCAGCTCACCCGCCTGGTCGCAGCCGTGGATGGGGCTGAAGACCAGTTCGATCGACCACTTGGTGGCGATGCCCTCGGCTTCGAGGGGATTGGCCAAGCCGAGCCCGCAGACCACCAGATCCGGTCGCTCGGCCCGGACCCGCTCCAATTGTTTCTCCACATCCTGGCCCTCGCTGAGGCGGGTGCCGGCCGGCAGCAGGGCCATTTCCGAGCCGGAGGCGTTCGGCATGGCCTGCGCGCAGCAACAATTCGCGCAGGCGCTCCAGGCCCTCGAGCGTGATGCCCTGCTGCGACAGGCCGTTGGCGATCAGAATTTCTTCCAGCGCCCGGGCGGTGCCGCTGAGAAAGGGTTGGGCCAGCAACAAGCGGGTGCCAGCGCCCACCGGCGGCAGCTCGGTCGAGCGCCGAGGGGGCAGGCTGCGCACCCGGGGCACCCCCATCCGCTCAAACAGCAGCCGAAAACGATCTTCGACCGCATCGGCCAGGGTGCCCACAATCAGCAGCTGGTCTTCGTCGCTGCTGGGCAGCAACGGCAGCATCGCCATCAGGGCGTGGTCCTCCCCCTGGGTGAAGGTGGTTTCGATGCCACTGCCGGAATAATTCAGCACCCGCACCTGGCCCGCCAGCTGGGCACTGAGGCGTTCGGCGGCCCGTTGCAGATCGAGCTTGATCACTTCGCTGGGACAGGACCCCACCAGAAAGAGCGTGCGGATCTCGGGGCGGCGCTCCAGCAGCTCCCGCACCAGCCGGTCCAGCTCGTCGTTGGCATCGGCCAGGCCGGCCAGATCCCTTTCCCCCAGGATCGCCGTGCCAAAGCGCGGTTCGGCAAAGATCATCACCCCCGCCGCGCTCTGGATCAGGTGGGCACAGGTGCGGGAGCCCACCACCAGGAAAAAGGCGTCAGGCATGCGGCGATGCAGCCAGACGATGGAGGTCAGCCCGCAGAAAACCTCTCGCTGGCCGCTTTCCTTGAGCACCTCAGGCAGCGCGAGATCGGCGCTGGTGGGTGGGGCGGCCATGGGATGTTGAGCGTTGTCACCCCAGGCTTAGCCAG
>JAPLIF010000104.1 GCA_026389255.1 Cyanobacteriota bacterium | reverse complement strand
GAGGTGGCCTCACGGTTGGCGGATCCACGGCTCGGGGTGCCTCGGGCGGGGACTTCCGAAGCCTTGGCTGGCGCCGCGTCCGGGAGCGAGGTGGGCCCCGTTGCCCCAGCCGATCCCGTCATCGTCGATTTCTCCAGCCCCAACATCGCCAAGGAGATGCACGTGGGCCATCTGCGCTCGACGATCATCGGCGATGCCCTGGCGCGGGTGCTGGAGTTCCGCGGCCACCCGGTGTTGCGGCTCAACCACGTGGGCGACTGGGGCACCCAGTTCGGCATGCTGATCACCCACCTCAAGCAGGTGGCGCCCCAGGCCCTCACCACCGCCGATGCGGTTGATCTGGGCGATCTGGTGGCCTTCTATCGCCAGGCCAAGGCCCGCTTTGATGCCGATGAAGCCTTCCAGACCACTGCCCGCGAGGAGGTGGTGCGGCTGCAGAGCGGTGATCCGGTGAGTCGGCGGGCCTGGCAGTTGCTGTGTGAGCAATCGCGGCGCGAATTCCAGGCCATTTACGACCGCCTCGACATCCGCCTGAACGAACGGGGCGAATCCTTCTACAACCCCTACCTGGAGGCCGTGGTGGCCGATCTCGATGCGTCGGGGCTGCTGGTGCAGGACGACGGGGCCCAGTGCGTGTTCCTCGAAGGCGTAAGCGGCAAGGAGGGCAAACCCCTGCCGGTGATCGTGCGAAAGACTGACGGCGGCTTCAACTACGCCACCACCGATCTGGCCGCGATTCGCTACCGCTTCGCCGATTCGCCCGCCGGCGATGGCGCCCGCCGCGTCATCTATGTCACCGATGCCGGCCAGGCCAGCCACTTCGCCGGCGTGTTCCAGGTGGCTCGGCGGGCCGGTTGGATCCCCGCGGGGTCGCGGCTGGAGCACGTGCCCTTTGGCCTGGTGCAGGGGGAGGATGGCAAGAAGCTCAAGACCCGCTCCGGCGACACCGTGCGCCTCAAGGATCTGCTCGATGAGGCCGTCGAGCGCTGCGAGGCCGACCTGCGCCGCCGCCTGGCGGAGGAGGGCCGCGCTGAAAGCGAGGAATTCATCCGCCATGTCGCCACCACCGTGGGATTGGCGGCGGTCAAATATGCCGACCTCAGCCAGAACCGCACCACCAACTACCAGTTCAGCTTTGATCGCATGTTGGCGCTGCAGGGCAACACGGCGCCCTATTTGCTGTATGCGGTGGTGCGCATTGCCGGGATTGCCCGCAAGGGGGGTGACGTTGTGACCGATTCCGACCAGCCGCTCCAGTTCAGCGAGCCCCAGGAATGGGCCCTGGTGCGCCAGCTGCTCGACTTCGATGCGGTGATCGCCGCCGTCGAGGACGAACTGCTGCCCAACCGGCTCTGCGCCTACCTGTTTGAGCTCAGCCAGGTGTTCAACCGCTTCTATGACCAGGTGCCGGTGCTCAAGGCCCCGCCGCAGGCCCGGGAATCCCGCTTGGCCCTCTGCCGCCTCAGCGCCGACACCCTCAAGCTGGGATTGGGCCTGCTGGGCATTCCCACCCTGGAGCGGATGTGAGGCTGGCGCCTAGCGTCAGGCAATGGATCGACCCGCTGCACCCCAGGCGGCCCCCGCACCCCCACCGGCGCGACCGGAGGTGGAGTGCCTGCAGGCCTACAGCGCTCCCCTGGAGGGGCGGCGCGGATTGCTGCGGCTCGATTTCAACGAGAACACTGTGGGCCCCAGCCCCAGGGTGGTGCAGGCGATTCGGGCCATCCCGGCCGAGCACATCGCCATCTATCCCGAATACGAAGGCCTCCAGGCGGCGGTGGCGGCCGCGTTGATGCGGACTTCAGGTGCGGCGGCGGCGGGCCCGGGGCTGGAGCCCCACCACATCGGCCTGTTCAATGGCGTCGATGCGGCCCTGCACGCGGTGTTCCAGGCCTACGGCGCTCCGGGGGATCGCCTGCTCACCACCAGCCCCACCTTTGGCTACTACTCCCCCTGCGCCCGCATGCAGGGCATGGCGATCGAGGCGATCCCCTACCGCCACACCGATTTCGCCTTTCCTTTTGACGCCATCCGCGCCGCCTTGACGGGGCCAGCCCCGCCGCGCCTGCTGCTGATCTGCAATCCCAACAACCCCACCGGCACCCGCCTGGCACCTGAGCGGATCCTGGAGCTGGCGGCGGCCTCCCCCGCCACCCTCGTGGTGGTGGATGAGCTCTATGAGGCCTTCAGCGGCGACAGCGTGCTGCCCCTGCTGTTGGCAGGCGCCGGCGTAGCAGGCACCCGGGCGCCAGGGGCCGATGCCTTTGCCGCCTACCCCAACCTGCTGGTGCTGCGCTCCCTTGCCAAAACGGCCGGTCTGGCGGGGTTGCGCATCGGCTTTGCCATCGGCCATCCCGCCGTGGTCGATCGGGTCGGACGGGTCACCGGGCCCTACGACATCAACAGCTTTGCCGTGACCGCCGCCTTTGCCGCCCTCGACGACCAGGCCTATGTCGATGCCTTTGTGGCGGAGGTGCTGGCGGCTAAGGCCCTGCTGCAACAGCGTCTGACGACGGCGGGGTGGCGTCACCAGGGCGAAGGGGGCAACTATCTGCTGCTCTGGCCCCGGGCCCGGGGGGCCGCCGCCGTCGAACAGCGGCTCAGGGATGCCGGCATCCTGGTGCGCTCGATGGCGGGCAAGCCCCTCATCGACGGCAGCCTGCGGGTCAGCATCGGCACCCGTGCCCAGATGGAGCAGTTCTGGAGCGCCTGGCAACAGGCTGATTCCTGAAGTCCCCTAGGGGGCGAGCCAGCGCCGGCGCTTCAGGCCGCGGCCTGGCTCAGAAAATTGGCCAGCAACTGGTGACCCGCCTGGGTCAGCACGCTTTCGGGGTGGAATTGCACCCCCTGCAGGGCCGGGTGCTGACGGTGCCTCAGGCCCATGATCGTGCCGTCCTCAAGCCAGGCCGTCACCTCCAGGCACTCCGGCAAGCTGGATCTCTCGGCGATGAGGCTGTGGTAACGGGTGGCGGTCAGGGGATCGGGCAACCCCGCAAAGACCCCCCCGTTGTCGTGGTGGACGGGGGAGGTTTTGCCGTGCATCAGCTGGGGGGCCCGCACCACCCGGCCGCCGAAGGCCTGGGCCAGGCACTGGTGGCCCAGGCACACCCCCAGAATCGGCACGCTGGCCCCCAGCGCCTGGATCACCTCCAGACACACCCCGGCCTGATCAGGGTCCCCCGGACCCGGAGAGATCAGAATCGCGGCAGGATTGAGGGCCCGAATCGCCTCCAGGCTGAGGACATCGTTGCGCTCGACCCTCAGATCGGCCGCCACGGGATGGTCTGCGGCTAATTCGCCCAGGTATTGGACGAGGTTGTAGGTGAAGCTGTCGTAGTTATCGAGAACCAGAAGCATGGGGCGCCACAGCGGGCGAGGGTGACCCCATTCAAAGCCCGAGGCGGGCCACCAGGGGCGGCAGCAGCAGCAACGCCGCGATCACCATCGAAGCCAGGGCCGCCACCAGCACGGCGGCGGCGGCGCAGTCCTTGGCGATCCGGGCTCAGGGGTGATATTTGCGGCCAATCGCCAGGTCGACCACCGCTTCGGTGGCGGTGTTCAGCAGTTCCAGCACCAGCACCGCCGTCACGGTCAACACCAGCAGGGCCAGGCGGTCCGGGCTGAGGTTCAGCCACAGGCCCAGGCCGAAGGCGAAAGTGCCGATAAAGACATGGATGCGGAAATTCCGCTGGCTGACGAAGCCATAGGCCAGGCCCTGGGCGGCATAACGGAAGCTGGCGGGCAGGTCGCCGGCCACCTTCCAGGAGGTGGCGTGGCTGCGGCCTTTTGGGGGCTGGCTGTTGCCGGTCACCGCGCGTAGGTGGGTAGTGGCATCATCGGAAGCAAGCATGAACCACCCGTCGGCCTGCGTCGACGCCAGAATGTGGCGCAAACCTTAGGCCTATTTTCGCGGCAGAAATGTCATCGGATCAACCTTGCTCTGAGATGGAAACGTTCGCCTTGGCCAGCAGTGCCTCCTGCCGCGCCAGCATGCGCTCCAGGCTGGCGGCATCGGGGTGGTCCCAGCCGAGCAAATGCAGTAGCCCATGGCTGGCCAGAAACAGCATTTCCCGTGCCAGGTCATGGTCGTGGTCCTGGGCCTGGCGCGCCGCGGTCTCCAGGGAAATGACGATGTCCCCGAGCTCCAGGGGTTCATCGTCCTCCCCCATTTCGGCCAGGGCGCCGGGGGGTAGGGGTGCCTCCTGGGCGGCGAAGGACAGCACGTCGGTGGGGCCCTCCTGGTGGCGCCACTCGCCATTGAGGACTGCGATGCTGCGGTCATCGGTGATCAGCAGGCCCAGGCTGTAGGCCGGAGCCTGCAGCTGCGGTGGCAGCTCCGAGCTCAGTTGGCCCAGCCAGTCGCCCAGCAGGGCCTGCCAGTGGGGCTCGGCCTGGTCACCAGCGGTGAGGGGGCCTGCTGCTGCTAGCTGGGGGGCCAAGGCAGGGCCCAGGGGGGAGCCATCGCCGCACTCCAGCCGCAGGGTCAGTTCCAGGCGGGGTTGGGGTGTCACAGGGGCAGGTTGGGGCGACCGAGCCAGGCGATCAGCACCAGGAAAGCCACCAGCCCCACGGCGGTCAGGCCGAAATGGAACAGGCTCTGGCGGCCCTTGCGCACCATGTTGCGCATGGCCAGTTTGACGAAACCGGCATCCGGTTCCGGCCCATGGCTGGGATGTTGGTCGTCAGCGTTCATGCGGCCTCCGCAGCACCCACCTCCACACCTTGGCGCAGCAGCGCCTGGATGAAGGGGTCGAGATCGCCGTCCATTACCCCTTGCACATCCGTGGTTTCTTCGCCGGTGCGCAGGTCCTTCACCATTTGGTACGGGTGGAAGACGTAATTGCGGATCTGGTTGCCCCAGGCCGCCTCGACGATGTCGCCCCGGATATCGGCGATCTCAGCGGCCCGTTGCTCCTGGGCGATCACCAGTAATTTGGCCATCAGCAGGGCCATGGCCTTTTCCTTGTTCTGCAGTTGGGAGCGCTCCTGGGTGCAGCGCACGGCCAGCCCGGTGGGGATATGCAGGATGCGCACCGCCGTCTCCACCTTGTTGACGTTCTGGCCGCCGGCACCGCCGGAGCGGGAGGTGGTGACCTCCAGGTCTTTTTCGGGGATGTCGAGCTTCACATCCTCATCCAGCTTGGGCATCACCTCGACACCGGCAAAGCTCGTCTGCCGTTTGTCGTTGGCGTTGAAGGGCGAGATGCGCACCAGGCGGTGGGTGCCCTTCTCGTTGCGCAGATAGCCGTAGGCGTAGCGGCCGTCGATCTCGATCGTGCAGCTCTTGATGCCCGCCTCCTCCCCTTCGGAGAGTTCGTCCACGGTCACCTTCATGCCGTGGTCCTCGGCCCAGCGGGTGTACATCCGCATCAGCATCAGGGCCCAGTCCTGGGCGTCGGTGCCGCCGGCGCCGGCGTTGATCGAGATCACCGCCCCCTCCTTGTCGTAGAGGCCACTGAGCAGCCGTTCCAGCTCCCAGCGGTCCAGTTCCGCTTTCAGCGACTGCAGGCCGGTGTTGGCTTCGGCCAGCAGGTCCTCGTCGGCTTCCAGCTCGTAGAGCTCCAGGGTGGCGCGGCCGTCGTTGACCCAGCTCTGCCAGCGCCGCAGCTGCTCCAGCTGGGCCTTGACCTCATCGAGCTGCCGCATCCTGGCCTGGGCCTGCTTCTGGTCGTCCCAGAAGTCGCTCTGGGAGGCCAGTTGCTCGAGATCCCGCTGACGGGCGTTCAGAGCCGGTACGTCAAAGACAGTCCTGGGCATGGCCCAGGCGGTCAGTGAGCTCGGAGAGGTCGCGCTTGAAGTCGGTGAGGTCGAGCACGGAGCATGACGGGGTGATTTTGGAGCTTATCGCCACAGGCCATCGGCTTGGTGCCAGCCCCTTAGAGTCAGTCATCAATCCAATGGCTGCGCGGCTAGGTCATCGCGAAACGAAAGGATCGGCGGATTAAGTCTCGTCCACAGCTTCCGTTGATCCTCCTCCATCCAGAAGCCCCAGATAAGCACCGCCGCTATCCCCCTCGAGTCTGCTATCTGTGAGATATGAAGCACCCCCAGCAGGCCAAGGTTGATGTCTATACCTCTCGCTTTTCGCCTGAGTGCATGAAGGCCAAGGCGCTGTTGGATGGCAAGGGAGTTGGTTATAATGAATTCTTTGTCGACCGCGACGAACAGAACCGCACGGTGATGGTTGCGCGGTCCGGTGGGCGCACCAATGTCCCCCAGATCTTCATCAATGGCCGTGGGGTCGGCGGCTACGACGATCTGCATGCCCTGGAGATCGGCGGCCAGTTCGACCTGCTGCTCTCCCAGGCTCCGCCGCGCCCCACGGCTCAACCGCAATC
>JAPLIF010000026.1 GCA_026389255.1 Cyanobacteriota bacterium | reverse complement strand
GGCCCTGGCGCCCCTGGCGGCCCGGCGCCCCCTGCGTCGCGTCGTGGTCAGCACCTATCAGTCGGCCAGTGGCGCCGGCGCCCGCGCCATGGAAGAACTACAGCGCCTCAGCCGCACCGTGCTGGAAGGCGGCACCCCCGTCAGTGAGGTCCTCCCCCATTCCCTGGCCTTCAACCTGTTTCTGCATAACTCGCCCTTGCAGGCCAACGGTTATTGCGAAGAAGAATTGAAAATGGTGCATGAGACCCGCAAGATCCTTGGCCTGCCGCACCTGCGCCTCACGGCGACCTGTGTGCGGGTGCCGGTGCTGCGGGCCCATTCCGAGGCCGTCAACATCGAATTCGACGAGCCGTTTCCCGTGCAGGAGGCCCGGGAGCTACTGGCAGTGGCCCCAGGGGTGGAGTTGATCGAGGATTTTGCCGCCAACCGCTTCCCGATGCCCACGGATGTGACGGGACGGGATCCCGTCGCCATCGGCCGGATCCGCCAGGACCTCAGCGATCCCCATGCCCTCGAGCTCTGGCTTTGTGGCGACCAAATCCGCAAGGGTGCCGCCCTCAATGCCATTCAGATCGCCGAGCGGTTGCTGGCCCCTCCCCCAGGAGACACCCCATGAACGCCTCCGTTCCCATTCCCTCCCCGGCGGGATCTGCCCCCTTCGGAAGGGTGATCACGGCCATGGTGACCCCTTTTGATGCCGAAGGGAGCGTTGACCTGGCCACCGCCGAGCGGCTGGCCGACCATCTCGTTCGCCATGGCTCCGATGGGCTGGTGGTCTGTGGCACCACCGGTGAATCCCCCACCCTTAGTTGGGAGGAGCAGCTGGCCATGCTCCAGGCCGTGCGCTCGGCCGTGGCAGGACGGGCTTTGGTCCTGGCGGGCACCGGCAGTAACTGCACGCTGGAGGCGGTGGCCGCCACCCGCGCCGCGGCAGCCCACGGGGCCGACGGGGCCTTGGTGGTGGTGCCGTATTACAACAAGCCTCCCCAGGAGGGATTGGAGGCCCATTTTCGGGCCGTGGCAGCGGCGGCCCCCGAGCTGCCACTGATGCTCTACAACATTCCCGGCCGGACGGGTTGCAACCTGGCGCCGGAGACCACGGCCCGACTCCTCGATCAGCCCAACGTTCTGAGTTACAAGGCCGCCAGCGGCACCACGGAAGAAGTCAGTCAGCTGCGGGCTCTCTGTGGCGATCGGCTGGCGATCTACAGCGGCGACGATGCCCTCACCTTGCCCATGCTGGCCGTGGGTGCCGTTGGGGTGGTGAGCGTCGCCAGTCATTTGGTGGGCGATCAGATCCAGGCCCTGATTCGGGCCTATCTAGCCGGAGATGGACGGGAAGCCCTCCGCCGCCATGAGCAGCTTCTGCCCCTGTTCCGTGCCCTTTTCTGCACAACCAATCCCATTCCCCTGAAGGCCGCCCTTGAGATGGGTGGATGGCCCGTAGGTGCCCCCCGTTTGCCCCTGTTACCCGCCGATACCACCGTGCGAGAACGACTCAGCTCCATCCTGGCCGCCCTGCGTCCCACATGACGCCAAGGCCTGCTTCACGTTCAAGTCAACATTTTGCAAAGAGATCATTCATGACCCATTCCAACGGAAACAGCCATTCGGCTACGGCAAAAATCCCTGCTCTGCGGGTCATTCCCCTGGGCGGATTGCATGAAATCGGCAAAAACACCTGCGTTTTTGAATATGGCGACGAGCTGATGCTTGTGGATGCGGGCCTTGCTTTCCCAAGCGATGGCATGCATGGGGTCAATGTGGTGCTGCCTGATACCAGTTATCTGCGGGAGAATCAGAAGCGCATCCGCGGCATGATCGTTACCCACGGCCATGAAGACCATATCGGCGGCATTCCCCACCACCTCAAGAACTTCAATATCCCGATCATTTATGGCCCTCGCTTGGCCCTGTCAATGCTGACGGGCAAGATGGAGGAGGCTGGTGTCATGGATCGCACCAAGCTTCAGACGGTCAGCCCCCGCGAAGTGGTTTCAATTGGTCAGCATTTCAAG
>JAPLIF010000067.1 GCA_026389255.1 Cyanobacteriota bacterium | reverse complement strand
GAAGGTCGGCGCCAACGTGCCGGTGTTCGTGCTCGAGTACCTGCTCGGCAAGTACTGCGCCTCCTCAGACCCGGCGGCGATCGAGCTGGGTATGGCAGTGGTGCGCGACACCCTGGCCAACAACTACATCCGCCCCGACGAAGCCACCAAGGCTCAGAGCAAGGTCAAACAAAAGGGCCGCTACACCTTCATCGACAAAGTCAAGGTGCGGCTGGTCGGCAACACCTATGTGGCCGAGTGCGTCAACTTCGGCAGCAACACCAGCTTCAACCTGGAGGAGTACCGCAAGCTGCGGACTCAGTTCAGCACCGAGGAATGGATCGACCTGCTGATCCGCTCGATGGGCTACGAGCCCTCCCAGTTCAGCCAGCGCCTCAAGACCCTCTTTCTGCTGCGGCTTATCCCGCTTTGCGAGCGCAACTACAACCTGGTGGAGCTCGGTCCTCGCGGCACCGGCAAGAGCTTTGCGGTGCAGGAGCTCTCCCCCTACGCCGCCCTGCTCACCGGCCCCACCACCGTGGCCAACCTGTTTGGCCACATGAACGGCAAGGTCAAGGGAATGGTGTCCATCTGGGACGTGGTCGGTTTCGACGAGGTGGCCGACCTCCAGAAGATGCCCAAGGAGGTCATCACCACCATGAAGACCTACTGCGAATCGGGCCAGTTCCAGCGTGGCGCTGAAAGCTTCGCCGGCGACGCCAGCATCGCCATGTTCGGCAACACCCAGCAACCCATCGATGTGATGGTCCAGACGGGGCATCTTTTCGCCCCGATGCCTGATGTGATTCGTGATGACAGGGCTTTTATCGACCGGCTGCACTGCTACCTGCCGGGTTGGGAAGTGCCCAACATGCGCAACGAGTTCTTCACGGACCACTACGGCTTTGTGATCGATTACTTGGCTGAGGCCCTGCGCGATCTGCGCAAGCTGAACTACACAGAGCTCTGCGATAGCCACTTCGGACTTGGCAGTCACCTCAACACCCGCGACCGCAAAGCTGTGCGCCGCACCGTATCCGGTTTGGTCAAGATCATCCATCCCCATGGGGAGCCGTCAAAGGAAGACCTGGAGGAGATCCTCAAGCTCGCCATCGAGTGCCGCAGGCGCGTGAAGGAGCAGCTCAAGAAGATGGGCTCATTTGAGTACAGCCAGACCTCGTTCAGCTATTCGGATAACGACACCGGCCAGGAGCACTTCGTCGGGGTGCCTGAACAGGGCGGCCAAGATCTGATCGCTGCGGAGCCGATGGCGCCAGGCTCGGTTTATGCCACCTCCGTCACGGGTGATGGCACCGTTGGCCTCTACCGGCTGGAAGTCTCCATCGCTGCTGGCAACGGCAAACTCAAGCCAGCTGGTGGAATCAGTGGACCAATGAAGGAATCCATCCAGCGGGCGTTCGCTTACCTGCAGGCCAATAAGGGCGCCTTCTCGATCAGCCATGAGGCTGACAGCTACGACTACAACGTCGAAGCCATCGACCTATTGGGCAACAAGGTAGGAGCCGAGGTGGGTGTGGCGTTCTTCATAGCTGCCTTCTCCGCTATCCGCCGTGCCCCAGCTAGGGCCGGCATGCTGATCATCGGCGACATGAGCATCCAGGGCAATATCAAAGCTGCTCGGTCCCTAGTTGAACCGCTTCAAGTGGCGATGGACAACGGTGCCCGCTGCGCACTCATACCCGCAGAAAATAAGCGCAGTTTCATGGAGGTCAGTACCGATGTGATCGACAAGATCGATCCAATCTTCTACAACGATGTGAAGACGGCGACGTTTAAGGGACTTGATCTCAATTGAAGATCCAGAAATTGAGTGCTGCTTAATTTAATCGGCCTCGGAACTCCAAAAAGCTTTGGGTCCGTTGTGCTCAGTGGTGGCCCCATGATCCAGAGATCATTCCAGGGTTTCGCACACCCCTGTACTTGTGACTTGGCTGCACCCCAACCCCCCAAGGACCCTTCCTGGCTCCCCCAAGCACTGCTCGCAGCCCTTGGGTGGGGGTAGCGCCGGGTTCCCGCAGTCTGCGCGGCCGCACAAGGGCTGACGCAAGCTGGCCCCCCTTCAGGCGAAACACCACAGGCATTGGTGGTGGTAGCGACCCTCTGGCCAGCCCTTGCTGCTGGCCGCGCTGCGACGCGGGTCCTGCGCTATGCCCCCCGTGCCTGCAACTCGAACTCGTAAGGCTCCAACCACCTCCTCAACAGACCGCCTTGTTGAATCCTTGATCTCCCTGATGGAGGCCGGGACGACACCCTATCGGTTGCCTCTTTACCATTGTTTTCCTTGTAATCCTATAGATAGGCAACCTTGCCCCTGTGGGTTTCTGAGCTGCTCAGACTGAGAAGTGACAACCCCATCTCTCACGGCCTGCCGAAATGCTGTGCGCAGTCCTACAGCAACCTGCTCTTCGGTTTGGGCCTGGGGCTTCCAGTCGCTAGGGGCTTGAGCTGGTTTGGTGGCTGATGCCATGGGAGTGGTGGTGATGGCTGAGTAAACGAGAAGTCTGCTGCTAAGGCTGGAACCTGGGCAATACTCTGAGGTTTATGCAGGCCTGCCGGTGTTGGTCAATCCTGGCAGTTGACAAGGTGGGTGGGTGAAAAGGCTGTTGCGTTTGATCGATAGCGCCCGGCCCGGTGAAACAGAGTTATCGGAGGGGTTCCAGGGTCGACCCGCCATCTAAGATTGATGCTTGATGCGGAGTCATCAGATGCGCACCACCCTGCAGCTCGACGACGACGTGCTGGCCGCCGCCCGGGTGCTGGCGCGGCAACAGCGCTCCAGCCTGGGGGCCGTGATCAGTGAGCTGGCGCGCCAGGCCCTGGTGGCCCCGACGCCTGGCGCCAGCCCAATCAGCCCCGAACCCCACCATCGCAATGGCTTGCCCCTGCTGCCCTGGAACGCCCAGGGCGCTCCGGTGGATCTGGAGCTGATCAACAGCCTGCGGGACGAACTGCCTTGAGCGAACTGCCTTGAGCGAACAGGCTGTGGGCGAGACAAAGTCGTGAGTGCTGCCCTACTTGATGTGAACGTGCTGATCGCCCTGCTGGATCGGCGTCATGTGCACCATGCGCCTGCCCACAGCTGGTTCGCCGCCGCTCAAGCGAATGGCTGGGCTACCTGCCCACTCACCCAGAACTCCGTGCTCCGCATTCTGGGCCAGCCGCGCTACCCCAACAGTCCGGGGCCGCCGGCGGTGGTGGCGCCCGTGGTGGCCGAACTGATTCGCCATCCCACTCACCAGTTCTGGCCCGATGGAATCAGCCTGCTCAATCCAATCGGCATCGATGCTTCCCGGCTGCTGGAGGCCGCCTCAGCTGCGAGGCCGTGGTTGGTGGGCGCGGGGCCCTGTGGTTGATCGATGCGTGAGTCAGGCGGGTGACGGCGCGATCAACTCCAGGCCGGGGAAGGCCTGGCGGTAGCGGCGCCGGTCGCGGCTGAGCAGGGGGACCCGTTCCACCAGGGCATGGGCGCCGATCAGGAAATCCGCCAGCACGGTCTGGCGCGAACCGCCCCGGGCCCGGTAGTCGGCGTGGGCGCGGGCGGCTAGGAAAGCGGCTTCGCGGGGGATGGGGCGGTAGGCATAGAGATGGGCCGGCAGCAGCTCGTCCACGGCTTCGATCTTTTCGCAGGCGAAGGCGATCTCGGCATAGACAATCGGATTGATCAGCACGGGACCGAGGTCAAGCCAGCGGCTGAGTTGCTGCTCGCTCCAGGTCTGCTAGCGGGAATCAGCCGTGATCACATCGAGGATCACATTGGAATCGACGAACACCATCAGGGATGCTCTGCGCCGCGGCTGAGGGCGAGCAGTGCATCGGTGCTGAGGCGGCTGCGGAGCCGGGCCCGCCGCAGCCGTTGCAGGCCATCACGACTGGGCGTGGGCGCCGCAGACTCCTTCTCGATCAGTACGCGGCCGTTCTCCACCTGGAAGCGCACTTGGGTGTGGGGCATCAGGCCGCACTGCTCGCGGATTTCCTGGGGAATGGTGACCTGCCCTTTGCTGGTGATCCGCATGGCCCGACGGGAAGGCGACAACGGTAAGAATCTTGCAGGCATGGCCGATCGGCGTGGCAGCCCCGCCTTAAAAGCCCCGCCTCAACAGCCCAACCGCGGCAGCTCCCGCCCCAGCCAGCGCTCCAGCAGCACCTGGGCGACCACATCGTCCCAGTCCCGGGGCGGTTGGCGCAGGCCCTGGGGCAGCATGCGGCGCCAGCCCCGGGGGGGCATAAGCTGCCAGTAGCGCCGCCGGGCCGCCAGGGTGGTGCCCCCTTCTTCGATCAGCTGGACATCGACCAGCCCCTGGAGGTTTGCTCGCCAGGGGGCCGAGCCGGTGCCGGCCCCCAGCAGCAGCAGGGTTACGGGGGCCTCGGCCTGCCACTGGCGCAGACGGGCCAGGGCGGCCTGCGGCGGCAGCACCTGGGCGGCTACGATCCGGCTGCGTTGCTCATCGGTGCGCACCAGGCCGCATTTGCTACGGCCTGGATCGAGGGCGGCGAGGGCCCCGGGGACGGCCGCCTCGGTTTTGCTAACGGCGCGTTGATCGATCATCCGCCGCGGCCATTGGGCGGAAGCCAGCGCAGTTCCACCACAATCGGATCGGGCGTATCGGCGGCCACCAGGGCCACGGCCTCCAGGGTGGCCTGCACTCCCTGGGGCCGGGCGCTGAGGGCTCGGCCGAGGGTATTGAAGGCGGTCACATCAAACTGCAAGCCATCCACCAAGGTGCCCTGGCGCTGGGCCCGGGCAAAGGAGGCCGCCAGCAGCAGGTTCATGCGGCTGCGGATCTCCTCGGGGCTGCGCACATCGGCCTCCAGCACCGTGCGGGCCAGGGATTCTCCCTGGCGCACGACCGGGCGATTGGGCCGCAGATCGGGGAAGGCCAGCACCCGATTCTCGCCCCGCAACACATTGGCCGCCGAGCGAATCGACACCACCCAGGTGCCGGAGCGCTGCAACAATTGCTCGAGTTTTTCGACATCAATGCGGGGTACCAGCAGGATCTGGCGATCGGCCTTCTGACCCGGCAGCAGCATGCCGAAGGCCGCCAGGTTGGCCCGTTGCATCAAGGCATCAATCACCGCCTTGGCCTCTTCCCCCTTGCGCACTTTCACCTTGGCCGTGGCCAGGGGCTGGCCGCTGGCAATCACCACATCGCCGCGGCGCAGGGCGATCACCTTGGTTTCCAGGCCCTTGAGTTCCTGTTGGCCTGAGGCAATGCTGCGGCGCACCTTGGCCAATTCGGCCTCGGTGCGGCGTATGTCCGCATCCCGACCCTTGACGTCGCGGCTGAGGCGATCCCGCTCCTGTTCGAGCCGCTGGCGTTGGTTCTGCAGGGGCTGGAGTTCCTGCCGCAGAGAGCCGACCCGTTGCTGGGCCTGCGCCAACTGGCCGGTGACGACCCGCTTGCTTTCGAGAGCCTGGCTGCGGCTGCGCAGGGCCTGCTGGCGGCCCAGCTCGGCCTGCTGCCGGCCCTGCTCGGCCCGGTTGCGGTCCTGGCGGCTGCGCAGCAATTCCTCGCGGTTCTGGGCCAATTCGAGGCGGTTGGTTTGTAGATCCTGCTGGCTGCGGGCTAGGGCGACGCGGCCATCGCGCACCTTGGCCTGGATCTGGTCCAACTGGAACAGCCCCACCCGCAACCGCTCGCTCACCAACAGCATCAGCCCCAGGGAAAGGGCACTGATCAGGCTGCCGGTGAGGGCCGTGATCACCACAGCCGTCTTGCGGGGCCGCAGGTTGAACAGGCTGAGGCGGGCCTTGCCCACCATCGAGCCGAGGCGATCCCCCAGGGTGGACAGCACGCCGCCAAGCACGAGCAGGGCCAGGATCAACAGCCAGGCCGACACGGGAGTCTCCGGATCAGATCCAGTATCCCTGGCCGCTAGCTGAAGCGCTTGGCGAGGGCGATGGGATCAAACACCGTGATCTTCTTGCGGTCGATCTGCACCAGCCCGAAATCCCGACAGAGGACCAGTAGAAAACTCACCAAGCGGGACGACATATCCCGGTGGGTGAGGGTTTCGATCATCGTTTCGGTTTGCAGGATGCGGGAGGACAACCCCTGCAACAACAACAGGCCGACACTGGCATCCTGTTCAATGGCCCGCCGCACCGAGGTGGCTGGCGCCGTCAGCATCTCGACCCGGGTGAAGGCCACCGCGTGATAAAAGCGATCGGAACGCTGGCCGGTGAGCAGGGACAACACCCCGAACAGGCTGTTTTCGCGCAGCAGCGCCACGGTGATCTCTTCGCCCGATTCATAGACCCGGGACAGGCGCACGGCACCCC
This sequence comes from Cyanobacteriota bacterium, assembly GCA_026389255.1. GTDB lineage: Bacteria > Cyanobacteriota > Cyanobacteriia > PCC-6307 > Cyanobiaceae > Cyanobium. Next base: position 355 of record JAPLIF010000067.1, on the reverse strand, counting down.
GCCGCAGCAGGTAGACCTTTTCGGCGGGATCACCGGGGAAAAAGATCGTCTTGCCCCGTTCAATCGATTCCTGGTTGCTGCCGGCCAGGACGCGCATCACCTCCAGGAGGGTGGGCGCCACGGCAGGGGCCGGTGATGGGGATGTCACCGAACCTGGGCCCCCCGGATTGGGGGTGCTGGAAAAGCGGGAAAAACCGCTGCTGGCGCCAACCATGTCGGTGGGTCCGGTCCTTGGGAAACTACGGATCGTCCTGGGGACTCCCTGTAGCGGATCACACTGTTTTTACTTGCTGGTGCGACGGGGGACTCAGGGGGCGGCGGCCAGGGCCTGCTTTTGCTGGGCTTGCAGCTCGCT
>JAPLIF010000043.1 GCA_026389255.1 Cyanobacteriota bacterium | reverse complement strand
CGGCCCTGGCGGCCCAGTTGATTCAGCTGATGGGTTTACCAGTGTTGACGGCGGGCGCCGCGATGCTTCTGTTCGATCTCAGTTTTGGCACCAGTTTCTTCAAGCCAGAAGGGGGTGGCGATCCGATGCTATATCAACATTTCTTCTGGTTCTATTCCCATCCAGCCGTCTATGTAATGGCATTGCCGATTTTCGGTATCTTTTCGGAGTTGTTTCCAGTCTATGCGCGCAAACCGTTATTTGGTTATAAGGTCGTTGCGATCGCCTCGTTTGCAATCACCGTACTGAGCCTGATTGTTTGGGTTCATCACATGTTTTATAGCGGCACTCCCCAGTGGATGCGCAATGTCTTCATGGTGACGACGATGTTGATCGCCGTGCCAACGGGAATCAAGGTGTTTGCCTGGATCGCCACGCTGTGGCGCGGCAGCATCCATCTATCTACGCCGATGCTGTTTTGCCTGGCGGGAGTTTTCAACTTTATTTTTGCCGGCATTACCGGTGTGATGCTGGCGACGGTGCCTGTCGATATCCATGTGGGCAATACCTACTTTGTTGTCGGTCATTTTCATTATGTTATTTTTAATATGATTACCTTTGGCGTTTTCGCCGCCATCTATCACTGGTTCCCCAAGTTTACGGGTCGCATGTACTACGAGGGTTTGGGTCAATTGCATTTTATCCTGACCTTCATCGGCAGCACCCTTAATTTTCTGCCCATGCACTGGGCCGGTCTGATGGGCATGCCCCGGCGGGTGGCCTCCTATGACCCCGAATTTGCTACGGCCAACGTGCTGGCCAGTTTGGGGGCGTTTCTGTTGGGGGTGGCGACCATTCCCTTTCTCCTCAACCTGGTCAGCAGTTTGGTGCGGGGCCCCAAGGCGCCGCCCAACCCGTGGAATGCCATTGGTCTGGAGTGGTTGCTGCCCTCGCCCCCTCCCGCTGAGAATTTTGAGGACGATGTGCCCACGGTGATCAGCGGCCCCTACGGCTACGGCCTGGGCCGGCCCCTGGTCGAAGACCAGGAGCGCTTCGAACGTCGGGCGCTGGAGGCCTGAAACCATGACCTCCCTCTCCCAACCAGCCGCCACCTCCCCAGGCACCCCAGCCCAGTCCAACTCCATCGGGCCCGAGCTGGGCCCCGGTCACGGCGCAGACCCCAGCCACGAGCCCGACCCCGGCCACAGCGCCCATGGCGCCCACGCCGACCACACCCTGACCGGGTTTGTGATTTTCCTGGCCTCCGAAAGCCTGATCTTTTTGGCCCTGTTTGTGGGCTATGCCGTTTTTAAAAGCAGTGCACCCCTGTGGTTGCCCGCCGGGGTCGAAGGGTTGGAGGTGCGCGAGCCCCTGATCAACACGGTGGTGTTGGTGAGCAGTTCGTTGGTGATCTGGCTGGCGGAGCGGGCCCTACACCGCCAGCGCCTGGGTGAATTTCGCGCCTGGTGGTTGCTCACCATGGCCATGGGCACCTATTTCGTCGTGGGCCAGGCAATCGAATGGCAGCACCTGCCTTTTGGCCTCGCTAGCGGTGTGTTTGGAGCCAGCTTTTATCTGCTTACCGGCTTCCACGGGCTGCATGTGGTGACGGGCCTGGCCTTAATGGCTTTTTTCCTGGTGCGCTCGCTGCGGCCTGGCCTGGTGCTGCCGGAGGGCAAGGGGGTGATGGCGGTGTCGTTGTTCTGGCATTTCGTCGATGTGATTTGGGTGGTGTTGTTTGTGCTCACCTACGTCTGGCAACGCCGATGACCCACCCCGGCGACACCCCCAATGGCCCAAGCGCCATGGTGATCGATGAGCGGCACTTCGATGTGCTGATCATCGGCAGTGGGGCCGGTGGCGGCACCATGGCCGGCGCTCTGGCGGCGGCGGGCCGCAAGGTGCTGTTGCTGGAGCAGGGGTCGGTGTTGCCCCTTGGGGACCAGAACGTGGCTGATATCACCCTGTTCCGGCGCCAGCGCTATCACCCGGAGCAGGAATGGATCGGCACCGACGGTGATCCCTTCTCCCCCCAGATGGTCGAGGCCCTAGGGGGCAACACCAAGATCTGGGGCGGGGTGCTGGAGCGGATGCTGCCCGAAGAATTCATCGGCCTGCCGATGCAGGAGGGAACCGGCCCGGATTGGGAGCTCCGCTACGCAGACCTGGAACCCTGGTATGACCAAGCGGAACAGCTTTACCGGGTCCATGGCGAGGCTGGCCAACCCTTTGGCGCCCAGCCGTTGCCGCCGTTCCAGCTGGAACTGCGGGCGGCCCTCGAGCGCCAGGGGCTGCACCCCTACCGGCTGCCGTTGAGTGTCAGTGAGTCGGCGGAGGATCCCTCCGGGGATGCCGAACGGTTTGGCGTCGATCGGGCCCTGGGCCAGGCCGGCTTCGAGCTGCGCCAGGGGGCCCGGGTGTTGATGCTGCACTGCGATGCCAGCGGCAGCGAAGTGCGTGGTGTCGAGGCCCAGATCGGCCACCAACGCTGGTTGTTTAAGGCCCACCAGGTGGTGCTGGCGGCGGGCGCCATCGGCAGCGCCGTGATCCTGTTGCGCTCGGCCAGCGATGCCCACCCCCACGGTTTGGCCAATGGATCCGACCAGGTTGGGCGCCAGCTCATGCGGCCCCAGCTGACCGCCATGCTGCAGCGGGCCGGCAGGGCTAATTCCGGCCGTTACGGACCGGGCTTGGGGGTGCTGGATTTCCATGGCGGCGATCGCAATGTCCGCTATGCCCTCGGGGCCGTGCGGGGCGGCGGTGGTGTGCTGCAGGACCCCCTGTTTGCCGAATCGCCGCCGGTGCTCTCCCTGGTGAGCCGCTTATTGCCGGATGGGGCCCTCGAATGGCTGGCCGATCGCTCCGTCAGCTGGTGGGTGTCCAGCGCCGTCAGCCCCGATCCTGGCAATCGCGTCAGCCTGCGGGGTGAAAGGGTGGTGATCAACTACCTGCCCAACAACTGCGAAGCCCACGACCGCCTCGTCTATCGCTGGCTGGATGTGATGCAACGGGTCGAGAACGATCCCGACACCACGGTGGTGCAGCGCGCTCCCATCTATCCCCGCGGCGAGGCCCCCTTAAGCGTGATGGGCTTCAGCTGCGGCACCTGCCGCATGGGATCGGACCCGGCCACTGCGGTGGTGTCCCTGGAGGGCCGCTGCCACGGGCTGGCCAACCTCTGGATCGCCGATGCCAGTGTCTTTCCCGGTTGTCCCGCCGTGGGCCTCGGGCTGACGGTGGTGGCCAATGCCCTGCGGATTGGCGAGGCGATTGGGGGGATATTGGGCTGACTAGCCCTTAGTGAGTCCTTGGTTCACCCTCGCTGGTTTCCAGCTGCACCGAACCACGTTAAGGTTCAGCTTCCACTTGGACAGCAGGTTTTCTGTGGCTCGGCCTTTGCCACTGCTGCTGTTCAGCCTGCTGTTGCCCTTGGCGGCAGATGGGCTGGAGGCTCGGGCGGCCACCGTGATCACCCAGGCGTCCACGGCTCCCCGCTGGCGGGTGGTCCCTGGGCCCGAGGTTTCGGCCCCCCGATCCACCGTGATCCCGGCGCAAAGCGTTGTACGGCAGCCCCAAGTCGGCGGACCAGCCCAGGAGGGGGACGCCACCCTGCCGGCCGATGCCCAGGTGGCGGCGGCGCCCATTCGCCCCCCCTATCTGCTGCGCCCCTCCCTGGGCGGCGGGGTGCCCTCGGGCTTCGTGGGCCGCTGGGGGGATTACTACCTTTCCGCTTCCGCTGGCACGTCCGGCAATCTGCGGCCTGATGTCGATGCCTCCTTCAACCTGGGTTTCGGCCTGGGGGATCCGGAACGGCTTGTGGGGGTGGATGTGAACTGGGGGATCGGCAGCTTCAAAAACTTCAATGCCAACGGCGCGTTTGGCGCCTCCGTGGGGCGTGTGTTGGTGAACACCCCTGACCTCCAGCTGGGGGTGGCCGGCGGGGTGATTGATGTCTTTTCCTATGGAACGGA
>JAPLIF010000288.1 GCA_026389255.1 Cyanobacteriota bacterium | reverse complement strand
TTCTGCAGCAGGATTTCGGAGAGGAAGCCGTTCTCGAACGGGATGTAACCGTTGGAGCCGGGATAGCCCATCGACCCTTCGGTGATGCAGGCCAGGCCGTTGGAGTGGTGGTTGCGGCCGGTGAGCATGCAGGAGCGCGACGGCGAGCAGAGCGCCGTGGTGTGCATGTTGTTGAAGCGCAGACCATCGGCCGCTAGGGCATCCAGGTTGGGGGTGGCGATGGGGCTGCCGTAGCACCCCAGCTGGCCGAAGCCGGTGTCGTCCAGAACGATGTAAAGCACGTTGGGGGCTCCTTGCCTGGCCCGGTTCGGCATCGGCCAGGCGGGGGTGGAGACATCGGCGGTGCGGCCAATCACCCCGGGAAAGGATTCGCCGGGGCGGTATTCGTTGAGGGGCATGGGATGGGGGGATAGAGCCCTGAGTCGGGCCGGCCCAAGTTGAAGCCATCGATCATAAAAGCCATTGAAGGCACGAGTCTCCAACCTGGCCTTTGCGCAAATTGCCTTTCTTTGCGTTAAAGCCCCTTTTTTGGCAACAAATTCGCTAAGACCGGCTAACTTGCGAATTGGTCTTTTTGTTGTTGATGCTTTCCGGGCCCAATTCACTACCCCAGAGTCCGCAGCAGAGTTCAAGTCCAACCAACCTGCCTTTTCTGAGCCTGCCTGGCGCGTCGCTCATGCCAGAGCAAGCTGAGGCCTTCGGCGGAATTTTAGGCAAATATTTACCCTTGCACGTCTGGGCCTGGGATCTGGGTCCGGAGAGCGAAACATATTATAATCAATCCGGCATTGTTCGTCTCGGCGACCTCACCCTGTTATCCACTTGGGGATCCTCCATCGACGGGCTCGTCGAGCAGAAATCCGAGGCCCAGTGGATTCTGCCCTATCTGGCCGGTACGAATAGCTTCAAGATAGACGCCAAGACCTATGTGTTTCGCGATTACTCGCTCTATATCCCAGCCCATCAATTGCGCATCCATCTGCGTTGCACCCTTTGCTCAGGTGTGATCTTTAGCTTCAATCCTGAAACCTTGCTGCCCGTGGCCGCCGCCATCGCCGGCCCCACCTTCGATTCCCTCTCCTTCACGGCGGTTTTGGACCAGCCGGGCATACTGGGGCGCCGCAGCGACGCAAGCCGCCAGCATCTGCATGATCTGTTGATGCAGACCCTGGCCCTGATCGATCGCGCCATGCAGGCCCTGGGAGATGTCAACACGATGATGCGACTGGATGACCTGATCAAACGGTTGATGGTGATGCTGCTGGTCCCCAAGCTCTTCCAGACCGGCCCACTATCCAGCCCTTCCTTCCTAGTCTCCGGCAGTTTTCCCCATGGGGATTTGGTCGATTGGGCCATGGCCCACCTCGACCAACCCATCAGCCTCACCGACCTGGAGCAGCGCAGCTGCTATGGCCGCCGCTCGCTCCAGTACACCTTTAAACAACATTTCGGCTGTGGGCCGATGCAGTGGCTGCGGCAGCAGCGCCTCGATAAAGCCATGCGCCTGCTGAGGGAGTCCGGCGGGCAGCTCGGCCTTAGCCAGGTGGCCCAGTCCTGCGGCTATCTTTCCCAATCCTCATTCAGCCGTGATTTTTTGAAACGTTTTGGCCAGCGGCCCTCCAAGGTGCGCCGCCAGAGCCCGGTGATTTAGGCTGATTAAACAAACTGATTAAGTCTGGAAAACCCAGTTAACCTGAACCCTTGCTTTAATGAATCAGCTCAAAGAGCCACCAGCTCACTTTCCATTCCTTAATCTTCCCGCTAGTTCTCAGCAGTGCGTTGATCCTGTTGACCACGGAACCGCACTCCAGAGTTTTTTGCCGGTTCGGATTTGCCATTGGGATACCCACTCTGAGCCCAAAGCCTTTCAAAACCATTCTGGTGGCATCCATCTGGGCCCAATCACCCTGCTCGCCACCTGGGGCTCTGCCGTTGATGGGCAAGTGGAGATTCAAGGGGGCAAGCAAGCCCAGTTGATCCTCCCTTACGTGGCTGGTGTCAATACCTATGCCATCGGTGGCCAGACGTTCCACAGCCGCACCTCGGCCTTTTTCATTCCGGCCCGCCACGCCCTTCTGAGGGTCACCAACACGTTCACCTCCGGGGTGGTGATCAGCTTTCCCCCCGATTCCCTGGCGTCGGTGGCCCTCGCCATTGCTGGTCCAGACGCCTGTTGCCAGGCCTTGGAGGAGGCCATCAACCAGCCCGCCTTGCTCAGTCGTAGGCAGGATCCCCGCCGCGAGCATCTGCACCAATTGTTGATCAGCACCCTGGCGCTGATCAACTCAGCCATGGCCAGTGCCTGCAGCGTGCATTCGATGATGCGCCTCGACGATCTCATCCTCAGGCTGCTGGCCATGTTGCTGGTGCCCCAGCTCCTGGACGGTGGCAGCCGCGACTTTGTGGCTCGCTATGGCATTCGTCCCTCGGCTTTGCTGCGCCGCAAGGCTGACAACAGGCTGGCCCAATCCCCTACGCAAACGTCGGTCTAGGCGCTAACAGACACCTGCTTTGCGCTTCGTTCCATTCAGATGTTGACCTCCTCGCTAAATTGATAAAGGTCTTGCTCAAGCCTGCGATGCGGCGCTCGAAACTGGTTGGCTACTTGTTGGCCGTTTTGGCCTTTGCACTCACAGTGCTGATTCTTTTCGGAATGCGCAATGGCCTGCATGGATCCATGCGTGCACCTTCGTTTTTGAAATCAAGCCGAATCCATGGCGGCCAATATGTTTCAATTAATCGTCAGTTGATGAATCATGCCACGCAGACACCATCAGTGGACACCACACCCTAGCGGACTATAGATCTAGGTGTTCACATTGAAAATGTCCATCAGCTTTCCCTCAAGGATAAGGTCTATTGGATGGAGGGTTGGTATTGGCTGAAGTGGCCTGAAGCGATTGATAAAATTATTAAAGCTGATAAAATACCCTTGGAACAGATTGTCGAGTTTACCAATGTTGTCGAAGAAACAAATCTGACCGAGACCCTCGATACGACTGAGCCTTTGTACATGGCTAAGGAGGGTCGTTATTACCAATTGGTTCGTTTTTCGGGTCGCTTCTATGTGAATGATTTAGATCTGCGCCGCTATCCATTCGTCCATATTGTGTTGCCGCTGACGGTGGAAGCCAAGCCAGATAGTCTTTCCTGCTATCCATCGGGGCCCCCCTGTGTTGCTCTGAAGCCCGAGCCTGAGGTTGCCAAAATGATGGTGGGTCAGTTTGCCGATATCAATGGATATGATTTGAATGCGGTCACCGTTGAACCCTTTTTGCATCAATACAATACCACTTTTGGTGTTGGCGACCTCTCAGCTTTTAATTCGGTAAATTTTAATTTGGTTTATAAATCTAATTTTGTTGCGGCCCTAGCCCAATTCATTTTGCCACTTTTGGTCATCATTGGCATTGTTATGGTTTCCCCGTCTCTGCCCGCAGCCATGGGGGATGTGCGACTGGCCATTCCCACAACTGCCCTATTGACTCTTATCTTCCTTCAGCAAGGCTACCAGGCAAATCTGCCTTGCTTGAGCTATCTTAGCTTCCTTGACTGGCTCTATCTCTACGCCTATTTTATTTCAATCGCTGTATTTGTTCTTTTTTGTTGGTCCACTAATCGTTATAACAATGCCGATGAAGACCGTAAAGTCGATGCGGAGATAGCGATCAATGCTATTGATAAAAAAATCCAGATCATTGCCATAATCGTACTAATTTCGCTTATTCCTTTTGCCTGGTTTTTTTAATGAACTTTTTCAGGCCGGATTCAGGCGATAGCCATTAAGGCTTCGCGAAAGGCCATCAAGGTGTCGTCAATGTCGGCATCGCTGTGGGCTAGAGACGTGAAACCTGCTTCATAGGAGCTAGGGGCTAGATAGATGCCTCGCTCCAGCATGGCCCGGTGCAGGCGGCTGAAGCGTTCGCTGTCCGTGGCCTTGGCCTCTTCAAAGTTGCGCACGGGGCCGGGGCAGAGGAAGAAGCCGAACATGGCGCTGATGTGGCTGCCGGTGATCGGCACACCGGCGGCCATGGCCGCCTCCTGGATGCCGTCACTTAGACGGCGGGTGATCGCTTCCAGCCGTTCGTAGGTGCCGGGCTGCTTAAGCAGTTCCAGGGTTTTAATGCCGGCGGTCATGGCCAGGGGATTGCCGCTGAGGGTGCCGGCCTGATACATGGGGCCGGCCGGGGCCACCATGGCCATGATGTCGGACCTGCCGCCGTAGGCCCCCACCGGCAGACCGCCGCCAATCACCTTGCCCATGGTGGTCAAGTCTGGCTTGACGCCAAATTTCGCCTGGGCCCCTCCGTAGCTGATGCGGAAGCCGGTCATCACTTCATCAAAGACCAGCAGCGCACCGTGTTCCCGCGTCAGTTCCCGCAGGCCCTCCAGGAAACCGGGTTCCGGGGGGATGAAACCGGCATTGCCCACCACCGGCTCCACAATCACCCCGGCAATTTCGCCGGGGTTGGCTGCAAACAGCTCCTTCACTGATTCCAGGCAGTTGTAGGGCGCCGTCAGGGTGTTGGCCGTCACCGAACGGGGCACACCGGGGGAATCGGGCAGGCCCAGGGTGGCGACCCCCGAGCCGGCCTTGACCAGGAACATGTCGGCATGGCCGTGGTAACAGCCCTCAAATTTGATCAGTTTCTCTCGTCCGGTGAAGGCCCGCATCAGCCTCAGCACCGACATACAGGCTTCCGTGCCTGAGTTGACGAAGCGGACCATTTCCACCGAGGGCACCGCCTCGATGACCATGGTGGCCAGTTGGTTTTCCAGTTCGCAGGGGGCCCCGAAGCTGGTGCCCTTGTCCAGGGCTTGGTGCAGGGCCGCAATCACATCGGGATGGGCATGGCCGCAGATGGCCGGGCCCCAGCTGCCGACGTAATCGATGTAGCGGTTGCCATCCACGTCCCAGGCATAGGCGCCGCTGACGCGATCGAACACAATGGGATGGCCCCCCACCGAGCGGAACGCCCGGACGGGCGAACTCACGCCGCCGGGCATCAGGTGCTGGGCGGCAGCGAAGATCTCCTGGGAGCGGGTGGTGTTGAACACAGGAGTCGAAACGGGCGCTGATGGAGTTGCCGACAAGACAGGATCCGCGGACGGAGGGCTGACAAGCGTGATCCATCCTGACCCAACGGCGCACCCACTGGCGGATCGGCTGAGATTTCGTTGGAGAAGATGGGGGCGACTTGGCGGCTTCATGGGAGCTGGCCGGCTATCGCGCCCAGTACCAGGCCCAGGATCAGGGCAGCGAAGAGGAGCGTGGAGAAGCCCGCCACCCGCCTTTCGAGGCGCTGGACGCGGGCGACATCGCCGTGACGCAGGAAGCCCCGCCAGGCCACCACCCCCGCCGCTGTGGCCATCAGGATGTAGAGCAGCACCGCCCCATGCACCGTGTCGATCAGGGTGGTGTAGCCGGAAGCCCCCAGTTCGCTAGCTGCACTGCGCAGGCTGATCACGGCAGCGAAGGCCGAACCGGCTAGCAGGCCGAAGCGGGGGCTGAGGGCGGCAGCCTGGTCGACCCGCAGCCCGTAGGAGGCCAGGGCCATCAGGGCGGCGGCGAAGGCGCCCACCGTGAGCTTCCAAAAGCCGCTGCGGTCTGTTCGTTCCAACAGAACCCGCAGTTCGGCCCGGGCGTAGGCACTGGGGGAGCCGGGAGGCAGGCGTGGGTCGCCGAAACTGGTGGGGTATTGCTTGCTGCCGGTCAGCAGCTGGGTGGACAGGATGCGCCAGCCGCTCAGGCTCAGTTCAGGATCGAACGACGAGTTGGCCGGATCCGGCACGTAGGTCACTCTGGCAATTTCCCGTTCTGCTTCCTCCATCTCGATTCGCAGCAGCTGGCGATCGAAGGGAAAGCGGCGCAGGTCCCAGCCATGGCGGAAACTCCCCACGATCTTGCGCTGGGACCAGATCCCTTGGGGTGTCGCCTCCTGCACCTCATTGGGGCTCTCGACCTTGATCGCATTGGGGAATTCGAGCTGGCTCAGGGACTTCGCCCCGTCCTGGGGGCCGACGGTCCAGACCCAGAAGGAGGCGCTAAAACTTTTTCTGGCTGGATCGAAATCCCCCAGGCCGGTGAGGTAGGCGCCGAGGCGAAGTTGTTCGGGGCCCACGGCTCCCGCCATGGCCGGGGCTGAAAGGGTGTTGGCAGGCTGGCCAGCGGCGGCGGTTCCGGGTGGCATCAGAGGCAGCAGCAGCAGCAGGGCGGTGGCCAGCAGCAGCATCCACCGCCACGCCGAACGCTGAACGCAACGCAACCCAGCAATCCACCCACAACGGCGGGGATGCGCTGCGGCCCCGGGATGCTGGAGCAGGACTGGCGGTAGGCCGGGACCATGGCCGCTCTGGGTGGAGGGGAGGCCTGGAGGCGCAGGGGGCTGGGGCCTGGTCATCGGGCTGGTCATGGCCTGCTCTGGCCGAACATTCCCAACGCATTGTTTCACCGTTCGCTGCGACGGCTCCCGAGCCCGTCGCCAACCGGAGCACGGCATGGCTGGCCCGGCACGATCCGCCGCAGCGTGGTCATGGGCGCGCCTTGAGTACCTTGTCATCGGCTTTGCCTGATGTCTTTTTTCGCCGTGACGCCTGCTCCGAGCACCGAACCGGGCATCGAATTGGGCGACCATCCGGTCAGCCAACCGGGTACAGCCGCCTCCCCCGCCGACGGCGCGGTCGCCCTCCAGGGGCCAGGTGCCACCTCCACGTCCTCGCTTGCGCCCAGCCCGTCGCCCGCCACCGCCACCAGCCCCATCGATTCCCCCAGCCCCGCCCCAGCGCCCCGGCCCCCGATCGATTGGCCCGCCATCGAGCGCCAGTGCCGCGCCATCCTGCCGGCCCGGGGCGTGGTGGCGGCCCGCCAGGAACTGCTGGCCTACGACTGCGACGGCCTCACCCTGCACCGCCACCAGCCGCCCCTGGTGGTGTTGCCGGAAACCACCGACCAGGTAGCCGCCCTGGTCCGTCTGTGCCACCAACAGGGGGTGCCTTTTGTGGCTCGGGGGAGTGGCACGGGCCTTTCGGGGGGAGCCGTGGCCGAAACCCCGTCCCTGGTGATCGCCACCAGCCGCATGCGCTCGATCCTGGATCTGGACCTGGCCAACCGCCGCATCACCGTGCAGCCCGGGGTGATCAACAGCTGGGTGACCCGGGCCGTCTCCGGTGAGGGGTATTACTACGCCCCGGATCCCTCCAGTCAGGTGGTCTGCAGCATCGGCGGCAACGTCGCTGAAAATTCCGGCGGTGTGCACTGTCTCAAATATGGCGTCACCAGCAACCATGTGCTCGAACTGGAGGTGGTGCTGCCCGATGGCAGCGTCACCCGGTTGGGCAGCGGTCTGGCCGAAACCCCGGAGCTGGATCTGCGCGGTGTGTTCATTGGCAGTGAGGGCACCTTGGGCATTGCCAGCTGTTGGCGGATTTCGCCGCCATGGAGGCCGCCGGTGAGGCGGTGCGGAAGGTCACGGCGGCGGGGGTGTTGCCAGCCGGTATGGAAATCATGGACAACTTCACCATCAATGCCGTCAATGATCTCTTTGGCTTCGACGAATACCCCCGGGATGCAGCCGCAGTTTTGTTGATCGAACTGGATGGCCAGGCAGGGGAGGTAGCTGCCGCCATGAACATCGCCGAAAGCCTCTGCCTTGAAGCTGGGGCCCGCACCGTGCGCCGCGCCACCGACCCCGACGAACGCGCCCTGCTCTGGAAGGGCCGCAAGTCCGCCTTCGCTGCCGTCGGTCGGATCACACCGACCTATTACGTCCAAGATGGTGTCGTGCCCCGCAGTGCCCTGCCGCGGGTTCTGGCCGCCATCGAAGCTTTGGGCCGCCAGTACGGCCTGCCGGTGGCCAATGTGTTCCATGCCGGCGACGGCAATCTCCATCCCCTGATCCTTTATCGGGCCGACGAGCCCGATGTCACTAGGCGCGTCCAGGAGTTGGGGGCCGACATCCTGCGGCTCTGCATCGAGGCCGGCGGCAGCATCACGGGCGAGCATGGGGTCGGCAGCGACAAGCGCTGTTACCTCGACTGGATGTTCGCGCCCGATGACTTGGCCACCATGACCTTGGTGCGCCAGGCCTTTGACCCGCAAGGGTTGGCCAATCCCGGCAAGATATTTCCCACCCCCAGCAGCTGCGGTGAGTCGACCCGGCGGCGAGGGATGTTGGGGGGACTCCGGTCCGAGCAGGCGGCCGTAGAACTGTTCTGATCAAGGGCCCGGGGCTGCTAAATAGGAAGGGCTTTGCTTCTTCCTGGTCATGGCCTCGGAAATCTTCGGTACCGCTGCCCTGTTCTGGGTGTTGATCGCCGTTGGACTGGCGGGTGGTGCCCTCATGGTGCGCCTCTTCCGCTGAGAACGGGGGTTGGGGCCGCCCAGCGGTCGCGGCCTTCGCCTACGGGCCCCTAGGCTCAGCCGGCTTCCGGTGAGTGGGTCATGCAGGTTCTGGTAGTGGGTGGCACCGGCACCCTCGGCCGCCAGATCGCCCGCCGGGCGCTGGATGCGGGTCACAACGTGCGTTGCATGGTGCGTTCGCCCCGCAAGGCCGCTTTTTTGCAGGAATGGGGTTGCGAGCTCACCCGGGGCGACCTGATGGAGCCAGAAAGTCTCGATTACGCCCTGGAAGGCCAGGAAGCGTTGATTGATGCCGCCACGGCCCGGGCCAGCGATTCCCTCAGTACCTATGACATCGACTGGTCCGGCCAGCAAAACCTCTTCGACGCCTGTGGTCGTAACGGACTGAAGCGGATGGTTTTTGTCTCTCTGTTGGGGGCTTCCCGCCATCCCGATGTGCCCTTGATGGACATCAAGGCCTGTACCGAGGCCTGGTTGGCAGCCTCCGATCTCGATTACACGATCCTGCAGGGGGCCGCCTTCATGCAGGGTCTGATCAGCCAGTTCGCTATTCCGGTCCTGGAGGGCCAGACGGTCTGGGTCAGTGGGGTCCCCACCCCGATTGCCTACATGAATACCCAGGACATGGCTCGATTTGCCGTCGCCGCCCTCGACCACCCCGCGACGGTGCGTCGCGCTTTTGCCGTTGTTGGCCCCCGGGCCTGGACCACGGCCGAAGTCACCCAGCTTTGCGAGCGCTTCAGCAGCAAGGACGCCAAGGTATTCCGGGTGCCACCGGCCCTGATCAATTTGATGCGTGGTGTGGCCGGTTTCTTTGAGGCCGGCCAGAACGTCGCCGAGCGGCTCAGTTTCGACCGCGTCAGTGGCGGTGGCGAAGCCCTCGATGCCCCGATGGACGCGTCCTACGCCGCCTTCGGCCTCGATCCTGCTGAAACCACCACCCTGGAGGCCTACCTACGCGAGTACTACGACACGATTCTCAAGCGTCTGCGCGAGATGGATGCCGACCTCGACAAGAACGCCAAAAAGAAACTGCCCTTCTGAACGGGCCTCCCCCAGGAACCTGGACAGTGCGTGTGTACTATCGTCGGAAGTCTCCTCGGCGTCTTTCAAGGCCATGGCCATCGCCCAGATCAAGAATTTGCAACGTCGGCTGGCCAATCTGGAGGAAGAAGCGGAGGCCGAGCTCAACCGAGCCTGCGGCCACGAGCTCTGGCAGTCCCTCGGCTTCGATGCCCTCGACACCATGGAAGATTCCGATCGCCGGGCCCGGGCCAATTACTACTACGGACAGCTCCAGACCGTGCGCGAACTACGCGAGGCCCTCGGCTGATTGGGGATGCCCCAGGGCCCGGCTCAGCCAAGGGTTTTTGGGTTGCGGGCCCCTGTCAGCCGGTCCAATCGTTGCCTTTCCTGGGGGGTGACATGACGCCACTGTCCCGCTGCAAGACCCGCCAGATTGAGGGGTGGGTCGCCGTCCATCAGATCGATTGCTACCCGCAGCAGCCGCAGGGTCGGCAGACCCACGGCGGCCGTCATGCGGCGCACCTGTCGGTTGCGCCCTTCCCGCAGGTCGAGTTCGATCCAGCTTGTCGGCAGCAAGCGGCGCACGCGAATCGGTGGGGTGCGCTCGCCCAGGGCCGCCTGGTCCACTTCCTGGTCCGCCAGGGGCCTGGCCCGGGCCGGCAGGCTGAGACGTCCCTGCAGCGGAATCCCCGAGCGCAGGGGTTCCAGGTCAGTGTCGCTGGGCTGTCCTTCCACCTGGGCCCAGTAGCGGCGCCAGTGGCCCCAGCGGGGATCGGTCAGCCGTTGCTGCAGGACTCCCTCATCGGTGAGAACCAGCAATCCCTCACTGTCCCCATCCAGGCGGCCGGCGGCGTAGACATCGGGCACCGGCACAAAGTTGGCCAGGGTCTGAAAGCGGCTGCCGGCCTCGGGGCTGAATTGGCTCAGAACGCCATAGGGCTTGTGAAACAACAGGGTGGTCACAGGCCCCGCTTCCTTGCCTAGTCAGTTGCCCTGGCGCCAACGCCAGAGATTCACCACCCCGATGGAAATTAATAACAGGCCCAGATCCATGGAGACGGGTGGCAAAATCATCGCTCAGACCTTGGCAATGCTGGGGACCCTAGCGAGCAGTGGCCTGGAGGGGCTTCCCGGCCGCCGGCGCTGCAGGGGGCCGTTTGGCCACCGGTACAGTGGCGGCACTTGCATCGCCTAGCCCACCGCATGATCGAGACGTCCGGAGTCATTGAGAAGGAACAGGGCAATGGCTTTTATCTGGTGACCCTTGAGCAACCGGCAGGCCACCAGTGCCTCTGTCGTGCCGCTGGCAAGCTCACCAAGTTCCGCATCAAGCTCCTGGCTGGCGACAAGGTGCTTGTCGAGATCAGTCCCTACGACCTTTCCCGCGGTCGCATCACCTATCGGGAGCGCAACGCTGGTGCGGCGGGTCCCCGGCCAGGAGGCAATCGTCCCGGAGGCCCCCGACGCCGTTGAGCTGGGGCCCCGGGCCCCTTTCAGGGTCGCGGGGAACCCAACGCTTCGATGGCCGTTTTAAATTCACTGCGCTGCTTCACTCCTTGCCATTGCTGCTGGAGTTGTTTGTTGAAAAAAAGCTGCACGGTTGGGGTGCCCGAGACGCCGGCTTGTTGGGCGATCTCTTGGTCCGCCTCGATGTCGATCTCCACCCCTAGGGCCCGTCCTTCGAGTTCGTTCAGGACGCGCTTCAACTGGGGCTTCAGCACATGACAGGGGCCGCAGCTGGGGGAGGTGTAAACCACCAGCAGCGGCTTTTTGGAGTCGTGATAGAGCTTGCGCAGGGCATAGCCCCCTTTTTGCCATAGGGTGGCGGCATCAAAATTGTCAGCATCGCTGGTGGCGGTTGGTTGGGTTTCGCCGGCTAGTTCCGGTTCGATGCTCAGCCGCTCCACCGGACGGGCCAGTTGATGGTGACTCAACCAGCGTTCGGCGGCGAGGGCCGCCTGGCAGCCGCTGCCGGCGGCGGTGATTCCCTGGCGCCATTCAGAATCGGCCACATCACCGGCGGCAAAGACGCCCTCCAGGCTGGTTTCGGGGCGGCCGGTCCGGGTGACGAGATAGCCCCGTTCGTCGAGATCAAGTTGGCCCTGCACCAAATCGGTGTTGGGGGTGTGGCCAATGGCATAGAACAGCCCCCTGACGTCTAGTTCTTCGGTGGCCCCCGTGCTCCGGTCCCGCAGGCGGATGGCCCTCAGCCAGTCCTCGCCCAAGGCTTCCAGCACCTCCCGGTTCCAGTGCACCCGGATGGCAGGGTTGGCCAGGACCCGATCCGCCATGGCGGCACTGGCGCGCAGGGTGTCACTCCGCACGATCAGGTGCACCTGGCTGCCGTATTTGGTCAGATAGACCGCCTCCTCACAGGCCGAATCGCCACCACCGACCACGGCCAGCTGCTCCTTGCGAAACTGGGGGGTGGCTCCGTCACAGATGGCACAGGCACTGATGCCCCGGCTCCAGAAGCGCTCCTCTTGGTTAATTCCGAGGCGATTGGCACTAGCCCCCGTGGCCAGGATGACCGAATGGGTCACGATGGTTTCCCCTTCCGATGTGACCAGCCGATAGGGATGGGCGGACAGGTCGAGGGACTCCGCATCGGCTTCCACGAGCTTGGTTCCCCAGCGCAGGGCCTGGGCTTTGCAGCGGTCCATCAGCTCGGGGCCCAGGATGCCATCGGGGAAGCCGGGATAATTCTCGACGTGGGTGGTCGTCATCAGCTGGCCCCCCGGGATACCACCCCGTTGGAAACCGGTGATCAGCAAGGGAGCCAGGTTCGCCCTAGCGGCATAAATGGCAGCGGTATAGCCGGCGGGACCCGAACCGACGATCACCAGGTTCTCAATGGGAGTTTCGGCCAAGGAGCCGTCTGCAGAGCCGGCAAGGGGAGCGCTGGCGACCATGGTCCTTATGCGAAGTGACTACGGCTAAGCCTAAGATGCGGCGCGTTGGATTTGGGGAGTCAAGGGGGCTGAAGAGACTATGGAAAAAACCTTCAGATCTCCAAGAGTCCGTCCGCCTCGGGCCAGTGTCTGAGGGTGAGGTTGTTGGGGACCATTAACATCGTCGACTTCAGAACATCGGGATGCTCTTCAAGAGCGACTAACCACTCACGAAATTCTTCGTTGAGCGCAAAACTTTCCTCGTATAATTCGAGTGTGTCGAGGGCTGATCGGCGGGCTAAAGCCCAACACACAGCCACGGTCAATCTCCGATGCACCGAGGCGTCCATGGATGTCATCCGTCATGCCCCATAGCCTGCCTGGCTGGCTGGCAGATGAAGGTGTTACTTGATACACACTCGCATGGCCTGGGCGTATTGCCAGCTTTTCGAGACCTATTCATGGGTTCGGGGCAATGGGGAACTGTTGCGTAAGTTTGGCAATTGGGGGCCCCGCACCTGGATCACCCCACTGGAGCGGGCCCCTAGGGCTTGCCATCTCGCCAGCGGATCTCCGCCCCCTCCCCAGCCCCCAGCATTGGCGCTGGCGGCCAATCGGGGTGGGCTGATCCGGTAGGGCTCGCTGAGGGACCAACCCCGGGCATAGCCCATCAGCAGGGGGTCGGCCGGGGCGAACACATAGGACGGTGGGAGCGGGCCGGCCGCGCTGGCCTGGGACGCTTCGCCCACCCGCACGGCCCTGGTGATCGCCTGCACAAAACGGCTCCGCGTCACCACCGTGGTCAGGTAAGCCACCACCCTCAACCGTGGCGCATCAAACCCTTCCGAGCACATGTCCACGCTCACCAGCCATTCCCCGGCGCCGGCGCGAAAGGCCTTCAGCAGCGCCTCCGCCTCCAGTTCCTGGGAGTGCACCAGCTGCACCCGATCGCCCTGCTCGATCAGCAGGGCGGTGATCTGACGGGCGTGCAGGATGTCCCTGGCCACCACCAGGCCCCCGGCGTCCGGTTCGCGCTGACGGACCCAGGCCAACCGGGAGCGGGCCTGGAGCAACACCCGCAGGGCAATGCCCCCCCCGTCGCCCAGGCGGATGGCCCGCCGCAGATTGCGGGCCCGCCAGCTTTCGCGGCTTTCGGCGGACAAGGGTGACTGTTCCCTTTCGATGCCGTCCTGGGGCCGTCCATGCTCCACCCAGCCATCTTGAAAGCGGAATTCCAGCGGGCGTACATCGCCCGCCTCGATCAACTGGCGGGGCTCGATACTCAGGTCCGGCACGATATGTTCCCCGCCCCCCTCCTCGGCCGGAATCGGCTGGCGCCGGGCGGCACAGAAGGCCAGATTGTCGGCCCGAAAGGGGGTGCCCGAGAGTCCTAGGCGCAGGGCCGCCGGTTCGGTGAGGCGGCTGAAGGCGGGCCCCCAGGCGCTGGACTCCGGTTCGTCCGGATCGAGACCGAGGTGGTGGACTTCATCGGCAATGGCCAGCCAGCGCACCCCTTGCCCAGCCCCGGCCAGCAGTGCCGTTGGATCCCCCTGGGCCCGGGTTGCCGCCTGATAACTCAAGACCAGGCCATGGCTGCTGTCCTGGGGGGTGCCCCCCTGCCAGGGTTCGAGAATCAGACCCAGGCGCCGCCCCGTTTCCAGCCATTGGTTGGCAATTGTGGTGCGGTGGCAGCAGATCAGCACGCGATCGAGGTGGCCTTCCTGCCAGAGGCGGCGGAACCCCAGGAGCGCACCGATGGTCTTGCCCGCCCCAGGTCCGGCATGCACCAACACATCCTTTTCCAGGGCCGGCCCCTGACGCAGCCTGCGGCGCATCAGCTCGATCAGGTGCCGCTGCCACTGGCGCGGTTCGATGGCCGGGGCGGCTGCAACCGATTCCCCCAGGGGATTGGAGCGCGGGCGCAGGCCAAGATCAAAGGAGGGGAGCGCCATGATCGGATTCTGGGGCCCCAGCGCGACGGGCCACCCCGCCGCTGTTCCAGTCCCTCACCATGGCGAGCCCGGATTCTCCCCCCGATTGCGTTGTGGATTCCCTGCCGACCGGGGGATCCTTCCGGCCCCGCTTCCCCTGGTGGGGTGGCGATCTACAGACCGTGCGCGACAGCATTCACCCCCCGTCCCTACCCCCGGATCGGGGCCAGTGGGCCACGATTGCCCTGGCTGGGGCGGACCGATTGCTGGCCCGGGTGGATGGGGTCGCCAAGCCGTGGGGCTGGGTTGTGCTGGTGCATGGCTTGGGCGGCGCCAGCGACGGCCCCGGCCTGCGCCGGCTGGCCCTAGTCCTGCAGGACCACGGTCTAGCGGTGGTGCGGCTCAACCTGCGGGGGGCGGGGGCCGGCCGTCCGTTGGCCCATGGCAGCTATGCCGCCCGATGTGATCAGGACGTGCTGGCCGCCCTGGCCTGGGCCCGTCTCCAGGCGGGGTCCCTGCCCCTTTTCGGGGTCGGGTTGTCCCTGGGGGGCACGGTTCTGCTGAACGCCCTTTTGACGGCCCTGCACCACAACCCGGCCCTTGGATCGCCCCTCCAGGGCCTGGCCTGCGTCAGCAGTCCCCTCGATTTGGAGGCCTGTCTTGGCCAGATGGAACGTCCCCGCAACGGGCTTTACCAGCGTTGGCTGCTGCGGCGTCTGGTGGACGAGGTGAGCCAGGATCCTGGCGGCCTGGCCGTCGGCGAACAGCAGGCCCTGGGGCGGGCCCTGCGCCTCGGCTCGATTCGCGCCTTTGATGCCGGCATCACCGCCCCGCGCTGGGGCTATCCCTCCGTTGGGGCTTATTACGCGGCGGCCAGTCCGTTGCCAACGTTGCTGGCGTTGGGGGCGGATGCCTCCAGGGCGCCCCTCCCCCCCCTATTGCTGCTGCAGGCCGCCGATGATCCCTGGGTGCCCCCCCAGGCCCTCGAGGCC
>JAPLIF010000064.1 GCA_026389255.1 Cyanobacteriota bacterium | reverse complement strand
GATAGCTGCCCACGGGCGAAGTGAGCTCCCAACCATCCAGTTGGCTGTTGTTGTAGGGAAAGTCGCCCTGGACCGTATTGGCCAGCATCCTTCCGCCCGGATGGAGTTCGTCGCCCCAGGCATAGTCCTTGTCTTCTAGTCCGCCGCGGGCTGCCCATTCCCACTCCGCCTCCGTGGGCAGGCGTTTGCCAGCCCATTGGGCATAGGCCTCCGCGTCTTCGAAGGCCACATGCACCACCGGATGGTGCTCCCGACCCTTGATGGAGCTGCCTGGACCCTCAGGATGGCGCCAATCGGCTCCTGCCACATAGTTCCACCAGTTGTAGTGATTGCCCAGGTCCACCGACGCCGCTGGAGCAGCAAACACAATTGAGGCCGGGGCCAGAAGCTCGGGCCGAGCCCCCGGATACTGGGAGGCGTCGGCGGGCCGTTCGGCCAGGGTGCGGTGACCGCTGGCTTTGATGAATTTCAGGAACTGGGCATTGGTGATCGGGGCCCGATCCATCCATACCCCCCCCACCTCCTGTCGGTGCTGGGGCGCCTCCTCGGGGTAGTGGTTGTTGGAGCCCATCAACAGGGACCCCCCTGGAATCCAGACCATGTCCCTGGCGGGAGGCCGGCCCGGGGGCCTGCGCTCCCCTGATGCGATCAATGGCATCCCTGCACGGAGACCCGATAGCTGAATCCCAAGGCACCGGGGTCACTGCTGGCCCCCACCTTGAAGTTCATCTCCTTGGCCTGCTTGCCAGGCACGGCCTGGAAGGGCCCAAACATGCGACCGGTGCCAATGGGGGGATTCATGGTTTCGTTGATGACCTTCAGGGAGGATCCATCGCTGAATTTCATAAATCCCTCTACGGGATACTTGGCCTTAGTGTCAGAAGAATTGGCGGTGAAGAAGAACTTGAAGGACTTGAAGGGATGATCCTGATCCACCAGAAAGTCGGTGTTCCAATTCGGTTTTCCCAGCAACTTGCCGGCTCCCACGGACTTGGCCACCACCGGGTTGGTTCCATCGCCACCGATCGGTTTGAGGAACATGCAGTTTTCGGCGGCCAAAGCTGGGGAGACGCCGGTCGCGGAGAGCAGCAGGGCCGCGGTGATCAGGGTGGCGGTTCGCTGGTAGGCCATGGCAGGAAGGGAGAGAGACATCATTGTTGGCATCGAATTCAGCAGGGAGGTCATTTGCAGCGATGCAATTGATTTTTGCATTATTTCCAAGGGTGTTCCCATGGGGGACCTCCCTGAATTGATCGACAATCCAAGGTTAGCTAGCCAGGCATCGCCAATCCCGGCTGCCGATCCGACTCCCCCAACTCTTGCACCGCTGCTAACTTTCAGATCCCTTGCGGCAGCCCATTGAGTGGACCGCTGCCGGACCCCCCATCCCCTGCCTCCGAGCCGTCGGTCCCGGCTGTCCCCGAGCAGGGATTGACCTCATCGCTGTCCTTGCGCCAGTTGCTCGACAGCCTCAGCGGCGAACAACGTCGCAACCAGGAGTTGCTGGCTTCCCTCGCGTTTGCCCTGCGCAGTTTCACCAACCTGCAGCGCTTCCTTGAGCTGGTGCCCCTGGCCGCCTCGCGGCTGGTGCAGGCCGAAGGCAGCCTGCTGGTGGTCTTTCACGACGATGGCAGGCTGTGGCGCGACCATCTCAAGGCCACCGCCGGCGACCGTTGCGGCGAGGTGCTGCGGCAGATCGCGGCCCTCCCCGATGCTCCGTTTCGGGACCAGGCAGGCGGGGAAGCCGTGGTGGCGATGCTGGATTCCCTGGTGCGTCGCCTGTTGGGTTCGGCCCAGGTGATGGCCACCTCCATCGTGGCCCGCAATCGCCAGCGGGGTCGGTTGTATGTCTTCAGTGGTCGGCGGGGGTACTGCTGGAGCGAGGTGTATCGCCGTCACCTCCAGCTCGTGGCCGATCTCACCGGGGTGGCCCTGGAGAACGAGATTCTCCAGGAGGACAGGCGCCGCCACGAACGCCTGGATCGTCAGCTGAGCATCGGTGCCGAGATCCAGGCCCAGTTGCTGCCGGACCGTTGCCCCGTCATCGAGGGCGTTGACCTGGCGGCCCGTTGTCGACCCGCTTTTCAGGTGGGTGGCGATTATTACGACTTCATCCCGGCCCGACCCGAGTCCAGCGGACGCCAGCGGGAACGGGAATGTTGGGGCCTGGTGATGGGGGATGTGATGGGGAAGGGGGTGCCGGCGGGCTTGCTGATGACGTTGTTGAGGGGGATGTTGCGGGCGGAGGTGAGTCGGGGTCTGGCCCCGGAGCGCATCCTTCATGACCTGAATCGATTGGCCCAGGACGATTTGGACCATTCCCACCGCTTCGTCAGCCTCTTTTATTCCGATTACGACCCGCCCAGCCGCCGGTTGCGCTATGCCAATGCCGCCCATAATCCACCCCTGCTCTGGCGTCGCCAGAAAGCCCAGGTGGAACGACTGGATGCACCGGGAATGTTGATCGGGCTGCAGAGCGAGACCAGCTACGGCGGCGGCCAGACCCGCCTCGAACCCGGCGACGTCGTTCTGTATTACACCGATGGCGTCACTGAGGCCACGGGCTTCAGTGGGGGTCGGTTTGATGAGGATCGGCTGGTGAAGGCCTTTCAGGGGAGCTGTGGCCGTGGCAGCAGTGCCCAGGCCATCCTCGACCATCTGTTCGACCGCTTGGATCGGTTTGTGGGGGCCGATCGCACCCTCGATGACGATGCCTCGATCGTCGTCTTCAAACTGCGGGAGGAGCTGCTTCTGCCTTCCCTGCCGGGGCCTGACGCCGAGCTCCTGCCACGGGTGCCAAGCTGAATCACCCCTAAAGCCTTGCCATGGCGGCCGACGCTTCGATCCGTTCCCAGGCCTCCGGTGTGACGGGTGGCACGGCGGCCGGCTGGAGCGACCGCTTTGACCAGGGACTCCATCCCGCCATCGAGCGGTTCAATGCCTCGATTGGCTTTGACATCGCCCTGCTCCAGGAGGACCTGGACGGCTCCATCGCCCATGCCAGCATGCTTGGCACGACTGGGGTGATCACCT
>JAPLIF010000300.1 GCA_026389255.1 Cyanobacteriota bacterium | reverse complement strand
GCAGGAGGTAGTTCAAGAGGCCGTCATGGCGCACTTGGGCCAACTGACGGGCCAGACGGTGGGCCAGACTGATCGGCAGCGGCATCAGTTCGGGGGTCTCGTCGCAGGCGTAGCCAAACATGATTCCCTGGTCGCCGGCTCCGACCTTGTCCAGGGGGTCTCCTTCGTGGTCATCGGCTTCATCGACCCCCTGGGCAATATCGGGAGACTGCTGGTCGAGGGCGATCAGGACGGCGCAGCTTTTGGCATCGAAGCCGCCGGCCCGGGCACCGGAATAGCCAATTTTCTCGATGACACCGCGCACCAAGTTGTTGAAGTCGACTCTGGCTTTTGTGGTTACTTCCCCGGTGATGAGGCAAAGACCAGTATTGACGACGGTCTCGCAGGCCACCCGACTCTCGGGATCCTGGGCCAGAAGGGCGTCAAGCACGGCATCGCTGATCTGATCACAAATTTTGTCCGGATGCCCTTCAGTGACGGATTCGGAGGTGAAGACGTAGTGGCTCATTCCGGGAGGAAAGGTTAAGGGCCGACATTATGCCCTCCCAAGCGACTTCGGGCGTACGGATGGACACGCTGCCAGTCGGGCTGCGGCTTTCAGGGGCCGGGGGTCAGGCTGAGCTGGTCCCAGTGGGTGAGATGGAGGAAGCTGGGATCAAGGTCAAGGGGCCGTCGCCAGCCGGAGGCGTAGCCCAGGATCGTGCCGACACCAGCGGCTCTGGCCATCAATAGGTCGCTGTTGGCATCACCAATCAGGGCGCATTCAGAAGGGGAGACCCCAAGCCGTTGGCAAAGGCCATGCACCGCATCTGGATCCGGTTTGCGGGGGCGGTGGTCCGCGCTCCAGATGTCTTGAATCAAGGAACTGAGTCCGTGTTGCTCCAGGAAAGACTGAATCCCTTTTTGATGGTCGTTACTGATAACGGCGCAAAGGACATTGTGGGAACGCAGACCTTGTAACAGCTCAACCAGCCCCTCGGTGGGTTGGGGTCTGGGGATTGCTTCTTCTTCGTGGAGTCGATCTGTGATGGCAAAGACCTTTTCGGCGGTGGCGAGAGCTTCGGGCCAACCCAAGCCGACTTGGGTCAGGGCAGTAGCGGTGCTGACCAGGTTGTGATCTTTGGCGGCGACCGCCGTGAGGCCAGCCGGGTGAAGTCCGTGGTTGGGGATGAGCCCATAGGCACGGTGAAGAAGATCTTTGAGTTCCTCCGCTCGCCCCAGGGCTGCCGAGCCGACGGTTTGCTCCAAACAATGCAGAATTCGAGATTCCGCCAGGGCCGTCAGCATGGGCTCGCTATGGCTCATGGTGCCGTCCTTATCGAAAAGCACCGCCTTGATCGGCCTTGCCTCGCCTGGGCGAGGAAGGCCCTGACCCCTAAGGTTCAGGTAAATCATGGTTGCTGTTAGCCCAGGCCGATGGGGATTAGATCAATCCTCATCAATAGACTCGGAATCGACCGCCATCGATTCTCCATCTTCGGCCTGCTCAAGCAACATTTGCTTGTAGCGAGCAGCCATTTCCTCGGCTTTCTCAAAGACCTTTTGGGGATCGGTGAGCATGTCACCGGGCTCAGGTTCTAGGGCCTTGGTGGAGAGCGAGATGCGACCCCGTTCAGCATCCAGATCAATGATCATGACCTTCATTTGGTCATTGACATTGAGTACGGTGTGAGGAGTCTCAATGTGCTCATGGCTGATTTCGGAAATGTGCAGCAGTCCGCTGACGCCGCCGATATCAATGAAGGCACCGTATGGTTTAATGCCGCGCACGGTGCCAAGGACAACTTCACCAACTTCGAGTCGGTTCATCTTGCGCTCAACCAGGGCGCGACGATGGCTGAGCACCAATCGGTTGCGTTCTTCATCTACCTCGAGGAATTTAAGAGGTAGGAAATCGGCGACAAGTTCTTCCTTCGCCTTGCGGGTGCTGATGTGGCTGCCTGGAATGAAGCCCCTCAGCCCTTCAACGCGAACCAAGGCCCCACCGCGGTTGGTCGCGAAGACTTCGCTGTAGATCGTGGCATCCTCCTTCTGAAGCTGTCGGACCCGCTCCCAAGCACGTTGGTACTCAATGCGTCGAACTGAAAGGGTGAGTTGCCCATCTTCATTCTCTTCGCTGAGGATGAAGAACTCTCGAATTTCCCCCGGTTCCAGAACATCTGAAAGGTGTTCCACCCGGTTGATCGAAACCTCTTGAAGAGGCATGAAGGCAGCAGTTTTGGCGCCAATGTCAATCATGGCGCCCTTCGACTCAAGGGCGAAAACTGTGCCGTTGACGACGTCGCCAGGCTTGAAGTTATAATCGTACTTACTCAATAATGCAGCAAATTCATCCAGGGTGAAGCCCACGGCTTCCATGTCCTGTTTGGATTTGCGACTGCTGGAATGGTCGGCCGTGGGAACGGCCTCCGGAACCTCAAATTGAACTTCCTCTTCGCTGTGGTCGTCGAGGAAGTCGATTTCTGCCAAAGAGCCTGGTGTTGCGTCGGCGTTGGCTGGAAGTTGGTTCGGCTCGGAGGTCGTTGTCGCAGTCATCGTGGAATGGCGGTCTGCCTAGGGCAGTACGAAGGAAGTTGGCTTGCCGCCAGCAAGACAACAGCTCAACATCCTACCAAGGGACCTTGACCTGTTCCGGCATCACGGCACGGCTGCAAGCGTTGCCCTGGTCTTAGCGCGATTGGGTTTGGGCTCACCGAGGACTTCAAGGGCTGAGACGAAATCGCTCACACCCTTGAATTGACGATAAACCGAAGCGAACCTCACATAGGCCACTTCACTCATCTCCCTTAACTGCTGTAAAACCATTTCGCCAATTTCGTTGCTACTCACCTCGCGACCAGCGCGTTGCTGCAGGGAAATCTCAATTTCATCGACGACCAACTCCAGGCTTGCCGGTGCCAAACCTGTTTTCTCACAAGCCCGAAGCAAACCGTGCAACAGCTTTGATCGGTTGAATGTTTCGCGATGGCCATTGCGTTTGAGCACCGTGATAGGAACGGTTTCAACCCTTTCGTAAGTGGTGAAGCGGAAGTCGCAGTTCAGGCATTCGCGCCTACGCCGCACGCTGCGTCCAGAATCGGCGGCCCGAGATTCCAGTACGCGACTATCGGTGTGTTGGCAGGAAGGGCATTGCATGCCCGTGAACTCCAATTGTTCATCAATCTTAGACAGGTCTGTACAGATTGAACAGCCCCCCGTCTCCATTCCCAACAAAAAAAGCCCCCAAAGGGGCTTTTGTGTTGGACATTTTGTCCTGATTGATCACTTACCGATCTTCGGGGGATCGCGAAAGGCGATGGCAAAGAACAGGGTGGAAATGGCCAAGGCCAGGATCAGGATGTAGGCAAAGCTTTCCATGGAGTGTCCTCGGGTGTCCTGCGATCAGCTGAGTGTGCTTCCTGCCGGAGGCACAAAGCCCTCAGGCAAGCGACGGGTTGAACGGTCTCCGAGCTTCTCAAAGAGCCCGAATTCCACTTGCTCGCCGAGGTCGGGGTCGATGCCGGCAAAAACATCTCGGTAAAGGGTGCGGGCCCCATGCCAGATATGCCCAAAGAAGAAGAGCAGGGCGAAGGTGGCATGACCGAACGTAAACCAGCCCCGTGGAGAACTCCGGAAAGTTCCGTCAGAGTGGTATTTCTCACGGTCGAATTCAAAAGCT
>JAPLIF010000150.1 GCA_026389255.1 Cyanobacteriota bacterium | reverse complement strand
CCCCTGCCCTTGAGCGGCGTCCAGGTGCTGATCGAAGCGGCCGCCGATGGCAGCGGCCTGCGCCTCGAAGTTGTCGCCAGCACGACGGCCCCCACCGGCGTCGAGATGGAGGCCCTGACAGCCGTCAGCGTCGGTTTGCTCACCCTGTACGACATGGTGAAATCGAGCGATCCGGCCATGGTGCTTGGGCCGGTGCACCTGTTGCGTAAGTCGGGGGGCCGCTCGGGGCCCTGGGCACGCCAGCCCCCCCCAACCGAGGCCAGCCATGGCTGAGCCCTTTCCCCCCGAGGGTCTTCCCTTGGAGGAAGCCCGCCGCCGCGTGCTCAGCAGCCTCCAACCGCTCGCCGGCCGCGAAACCGTGCCACTGCTGGAGGGCCTCGATCGGGTGGCGGCGGTGGCCGTGCGGGCCAGCGCGGCGGTGCCGGGTTTTCAGGCGGCAATCTTGGATGGCTACGCCGTCAGCGATGCGCTTCCGCCTGCTGTGGGCCGCCAATGGTCCGTGGTAGGTCGCTCGGCCCCAGGCCTTCCCTGCCTGGACAGCCTCCAGGGGGACCAGGCGATTCGCATCCTCACCGGTGCCCCCTTGCCCCCAGGGGCCACCAGGGTTGTGGCCCAGGAGCTGGTGCGGCGCGAGGCGGAGGTCATCCAGCTGATCGCCGAGGCGGGGGCCGTCCGCTGGATTCGCCCGGCCGATGAGGAGGGGGCCCAGGGGGACCTGCTGTTGCCGGTAGGCCATCGCCTCGGGCCGGCCGATCTGGGGCGCCTGGCCGGGTGCGGTGTCGAACGCCTCGAGGTGGTGAAGCGCCCCCGGGTCGGGCTGCTGGTCAGCGGCGATGAACTGGTGCCGCCGGGCGGCCAACGCGCCTTCGGCCAGATCTGGGAAAGCAATGGCACCCTCCTCGGGGCCCTGCTGCTGCGTCTTGGCTACCCCGTGGCCGCCAGGCGCTGGGAGCCCGATGAGCCCCAGCGCCTAGGCCAGGCCCTTGATGCCCTCGCCAGCGATTCGGATGTGGTGGTAACGACCGGTGGCGTTTCGGCTGGAGACAGCGATTGGATTCGCCCCCTGCTGGCCGAGCGGGGCCGGGTCGACTTCTGGAAATTGTTCCTGCGCCCCGGCCGTCCCTTTGCCTTTGGCCATCTGGGCACGGTGCCGCTGTTCGGCCTGCCCGGTAATCCGGTGGCCGCCGCGATCACGGCCCTGGAATTGCTCTGGCCCGCCTTGCAACGGCTGGAGGGTGCCGTGCCCGAGGTGCCCCTGCGGCTGCGGGTCACCCTGGCAGATCGCTGGGAGCGGCGGCCCGGTCGGCCGGAGCTGGCCCGGGCCCGGCTGGAGGTGGATGGGGAGGGTCGGCCCCTGGCGCGGCTGGAGGGCAGCCAGGCCTCCTCCCGCATCGGCTCGTTGCAGGGGGCCGATCTTTTATTGGAGATCCCCGCCGAGGCCTCCACCCTTGAGCCCGGTCTCCAGCTTTGGGCCCGGCTCCTGCGGCGGTCGCTGTTCTGAGCCTCAGAGGGGCGTGTTCCCCGCCACCCAGTTGCCGCAGCCGTTGACCCATTCCCGTTTCCAGAACGGCGCCTCATGTTTGAGCCTTTCGAGTAACTCCTGGCAGCAGTGCAGGGCCGGCCCGCGCCGATCCGCTGTCACCGCCACCACCACAATGGGCTCGTCGGGCTTGAGCCGGCCGACGCGATGCCTCACCAGCACGGCGGCGACTCCGTAATCGAGGGCCAGGGCCTGGCTGATCGCCGCGATCTGCCGTTCGGTCATGCCCGGATAGTGCTCGATCTCCAGGGCCTCAAGGGGTGCGCCATCGGCGGCCACCGGTCGCACCCGACCGATGAAGTGGGCTTCGGCCGCACCGATGCAGGGCCGCCGGACCCGCAGGCTGGCCTGCCAGGCGGTCAGGCTTTGCAGGGGATCGAAGGGGGCGGCCAGTAGTTCCACATCCACCTGGCCGGGAGGGGGGGGGGAAGTCACGCT
Organism: Cyanobacteriota bacterium; assembly: GCA_026389255.1. Lineage (GTDB taxonomy): Bacteria > Cyanobacteriota > Cyanobacteriia > PCC-6307 > Cyanobiaceae > Cyanobium. The sequence continues at coordinate 4,036 of JAPLIF010000150.1, read as the reverse complement.
TCAGCCTCCACTGATCGGCGGCAGGAAGGCCACTTCGTCGCCGTTGGCCAAGGGGGTGTCGAGGGCGGCAAATTCATGGTTAATCGCCACCCGCACCGTGGCGGGGGGAGCGGTGCCGCCCAGGTTCAACAACATCCAAGCGGCCGCAGGGGTGATGCCGCTTTGGTGGGCCAGGCTCCGTTCCTGCCAGCCAGCCTCCTCCCGTAGACCTGCGAATAGGCGCACCCGCAATTCCCCAGACTTCATGAATTTCCCCAACCCAGACCGAGGGTTCAGTCTGCTGCCTCGGGCCCGACCCTAGCCCCAGCATTCGGCGCAGGGCGGCCCACAATGGCCTCCTATCGCCTTGATCGCGAGCGTGGGTCTTGCCATCGCCTTACTCACGGTCTCCGACCGTCGCAGCTTCAACGACGATCCCTCCGGGGATGCCCTCCAACAGCGCCTGCTGGAGGCCGGCCATCAGCTGGCCGAGCGGCGCCACGTGCCCGACGATCGCTACCGCATCCGCGCTGAGGTGAGTCGCTGGATCGCCGACCCCGCCGTTCAGGTGGTGATCAGCAGTGGCGGGACCGGCTTGACGGGCCGCGATGGCACCCCTGAGGCCGTGGCCCCCTTGCTGGATAAGTCCATCGACGGCTTCGGTGAACTGTTCAGGGTGCTGTCCTTCGAGACGATTGGCACCAGCGCCCTGCAGAGCCGTTGTCTGGCGGGGGTGGCCAACGGCACCATCGTGTTCGTATTGCCCGGCTCCCTGGATGCGGTGCTGACGGGTTGGGATCGGCTCATCCGCGCCCAACTGGATGCCAGCTGCCGGCCCTGCAACCTGGTGCAGCTGCTGCCTCGCCTCCGCGAAGACCCGGATCAGCCGCCCAGATAGGCCATTTCCGCGTGGGGGGGCAGGCTGGTGTGGGGAGTGGCCGTCGCCCTCAGCTCGGCCCGTTCTTCGCTGTAGCGATCGCTGCGCGCTTGCCAGAGGTGGGCCAGGGCCAGGCGCAGGGCGGCCGGTTGGGGCCTGGGCCGCAGCCAGGGCCGCAGGTCGGTGCCGCTGGTGGCAAAGAGGCAGGGATAGGCGAAGCCATCGGCGGTGATGCGCAGGCGGTTGCAGTCGCCGCAGAAGGGCTCGCTGATCGAGGCGATGGTGCTGATGGGGGGCCCATCGGCGGCCCCCGACCCTCCCCCATCGCGATAGCGCCAGCGCCGGTGGGTGGCGTTGGCCTCCCGGTTGAGGGGCTCCACGGGCCACCGGCTGTGGATGCGGGACACCATGGTGGCGCTATCCAGCACTTGGTCTGGACGCCAGCCGTTGCGGTTGCCGACATCCATGTATTCGATCAAGCGCAATTCCAGCCCCCGTTGGCGCGCCAGGGAGGCTAGGGGCAGCACCTGGTCCTCGTTGACGTGGCGTTGGATCACGGCATTCAGCTTCAAGTCACCATGGGCCGGATCAAAGCCCGCCGACCGGGCATGGTCGATGGCGGCCAGGACCTGCTCCAGCACCCAGCCCCCATCCCGGCGGCCACTCATCCGCGCCACGCTGTTGGCCTCGGTGCCATCGAGGCTGAGGGTGACACTGTCGAGCCCGGCCTGGCGGAGGGCCTTGGCCCGCTCGGCCGAAAGCAGCAGCCCGTTGCTGGTGAGGGCGATGCGCTTCAGCCGGGGCCGCAGCGGTTGCAGCGCCGTGATCAAGGTCTCCAGATCACCATCCAGCAGCGGTTCGCCTCCGGTCAAGCGCAGGGTGTGGGCGCCCAGATCGACGCTGGCGGCCACCAGCACCCGCCGTTCTCCGGTCAAGCGCAGGGTGTGGGCGCCCAGATCGACGCTGGCGGCCACCAGCACCCGCCGTTCCTCCACCCCCAGCAGCCCGGGAGGCTCCTGGCCATCGGGGCGGCAGTAGGGACAATTCAGGTTGCAGCGCGCCGTCAGGGACAAACGCACCACCCCCAGGGGTCGGCCGAGACGGTCTTGGAGGGGCGGCTGCTGCATGGCGGCAAGCTACGGCCGTTTCATTACCGCTGGTGTGACTCCCCAGAGCGGGGCGGCGGCGTCGGGACCATTGGCATTGCGTAAGGTCCCCGGGGGCAGGACCAGTTCCTGACAGCCGACCGTGGCGATCCAGCGCTGCAAGCCCCGTTCCCCCGCGGCGGTGGCCGCCCCGATCGCGGCCCGGTGGCGACCATCACTGGGGTAGAGGCCCAATAGCGGTTGGCGACGTTCCCCGTCATGGGCCACCAAAATGGTGGAGCCATCGGCTGGTGCGGCCACCAGGGCCGCCAGGGTCGAGGGTTGCAGCCAGGGCATGTCGACGGGGCAGAGCAGCAGCCGCTGGGTGGGGTGATGCTCCATCAGCCGCGCCAGGGCCAGCAGCGGGCCTTCCCGGGGCTCCGGTTCGACCAGCCGCTCCAGGCGATCGCCCCAGCCCCAGCGCTGCGCCAACCCCATGGCGACCTGGTGGTGGCCTGGGTGGTGACTGAAGAGGGTTAGGGGGCTGTCCAGGGCTGCCAGCAACAGCAGGGTGCGCTCCAGCCAGGTGCCTCCCTCGGGATGGGGGAGCAGGGCCTTGTCCTGACCCATGCGCCGACTTTGGCCGCCGCAAAGGCAGCAGACCCGCAGGCTCACGGCATCGGCCTTCTTCCCCAATGACAACGGCTTTTGTTTGACCTACCCCAGGGAGCAGGGTAGCCAGCCAAGCTGGGCTGATCTTCAGGGTGATCCCCCGCCCTGCTCCAGGTCTTTGACTGTCGCCAAAGCTGTCTTGCCCCGTCGCCCATCGATGGCTTTCGATTCCCCCTCCCCAGGTCAACCGGTCCGCTCGGTCTGCCCCTACTGCGGCGTCGGTTGCGGGCTGCAGATGTTGCCACCAGCCGCCGATGGGGAGCAGGGTGAGGGGGCCCGACCCTGGGGCACCAGGGGGGATCGGCACCATCCTTCGAGCCTGGGCCAGGTGTGCATCAAGGGCGCCACGGTGGGGGAGACCCTCGATCAAGACCGCCTGCTCCACCCCGCCTATCGCGCCCGATTGGACCAGCCTTTCGAGCGTATTAGCTGGGAGCGAGCCTTTGATTTACTGACGGACCGCATCAATACCACCCTCAAAGGGCGCGGACCGGCGGCCATTGCGATCTATGGCAGTGGTCAATTCCATACCGAGGATTACTACATCGCCCAGAAGCTGCTCAAAGGGGCGATTGGCACCAACAACTTCGACGCCAACTCCCGCCTTTGCATGAGTTCGGCCGTGTCGGGCTATGCCCGCAGCCTGGGCTCCGATGGGCCGCCCTGCTGCTACGAGGACATCGATCAGGCCGATCTGGTGGTGTTGATCGGCACCAATACCGCCGAGTGCCACCCCGTGTTGTTCCAGCGCCTGGCCAAGCGCAAGAAGCGCCAGGGGAGTGACTTGAAGATCCTCGTGATCGACCCCCGCGCCACCGCCACCGCGGCGATCGCCGACATGCATCTGGCCATCGCTTCGGGCACGGATCTGGCCCTGTTGCATGGCATCGCCCATCTGCTGTTGCAGGCCGGCAGCATCGACCGTTCCTTTGTGGCTAACGCCACCGAAGGCTTCGAGGCGTTCGAGGCCCATGTGGCCGCCTGGACGCCGGCGCGCACGGCTGCGTTATGCGGTATCCCTGAAGACGATCTGCGGGCTGTAGCCAGCCTCTGGGCCGGCTCCAGTGCCGTCCTCAGCCTTTGGTCGATGGGATTGAACCAGCGCGTTGAGGGCACGGCCACCGTGGGCGGTCTGATCAATCTGCACCTGCTCAGCGGCCAGATCGGTCAACCGGGCTGCGGTCCCTTCTCCCTGACGGGGCAGCCCAATGCCATGGGGGGCCGTGAAGCCGGCGGCCTGGCCCAGCTGCTACCGGGTTATCGCTCTGTGGCGGATGCCAGCCACCGCGCCGAGCTGGAGCAGGCCTGGGGCCTGGCACCGGGTTCCATCGACCCTGCGCCCGGTCTTTCCGTCTGGGAACAGATTGAGGCCATGGAGGCCGGTGCCCTGGATCTGTGGTGGGTGGCGGCCACCAATCCCCTG
>JAPLIF010000222.1 GCA_026389255.1 Cyanobacteriota bacterium | reverse complement strand
GACGCTGTTGCGCTTTGCGCTTGTATTTCTCGGTGGGGGTCTCGTGGTGGCGCAGCCGCTTGAGGTCGGCGAAGATGCCGGCCTTAGAGACCTGGCGCTTGAAGCGGCGGAGGGCCGATTCGATCCCTTCGTTTTCGCCGACGGTGACCTGGGTCATGAAAGGCTGTGCGAACGCAAACAGTCAGGCAACCTAGCAAGAGGGGGTGTCCTCAAGGGACGGCAACGCCGCCGCCGCTCGCAGCCGAGGGCCAGGCGGGGTTGTACAGATAGACGTGACCGAGATTGCGGCCCTTGAATTGCCGGCGCATCAGCCGCCAACCCGGCTCCAGCTCAAGCTTCAGGAAACCGCCGGCGCTGCCGAAGGTGCGGGCCACCATCATCTCCGGCCCCGCCCCCGCCTGGGTTGGCATCGCCATCAGATAGGTGTCATTGGGACTGCGCACCACCGTGAGGCGATAGCTGGAGGAGAGGTCGCGATCGGCAACCCGCAGCGAATAGCCATTGGCGTCGATGTAGCGGGAACAGACACCGGTGAAATCAAAGCTGGCCAGCAGGGGATTCACAGCCGCCGGTCGACCCTCCGCGACGGCGAAGCAGGGACGGCCACCCCGAACCTGCTCGTAGATGTTGAGCTGATAACGGATGCCGCTGCCAATGGGCGCCGCCACCACAAGGAAGCGGCCCTGATCCAGCTCCCCAGCCCCAAACAGGGACTGGCTGCGCGACGGCAGACCACCGCCGAGGCATGCGATCAGGAGCAGGGTTGCCAGACCCAGGACAGGGAATCGGGCGGGGGGAAGGGCCGAGGGGAACATGGAGGCAAGCGGTAAAAGACGAATCGGAGGGGGCCCTATCCGGGGAGCCAGGCCTGGCGGGACCAGGGCCGCCGGGGTTCAGGCCTGCTGATTGCTGCGGATGGCGAACAACAAAGCCAGAAGACAACCGGGGATACTGGCCGCCAAAATCAAGCGAGTGGCATTGACCCCGAGATCGGGTTCGCCGTAGGCGAGCTCAAACACCGACCCAGTGGCGGCGATGCCGAGCACACAGGCCAGGGCAAGCAAAACGCCGGCCAGGGGTTTCATCGGCATGGCGAAGGATCAGGGCAGCGACTGGACGTGGTCGGGTTCAAAACCATGCTGCAGCAATTCGGTGCTGAGGCTGGCGGTATCGGTGACCCGATCCACGAACAACACACCCTTGAGATGGTCCATTTCATGCTGGATGCAGCGAGCCAGCAGGCCATCGGCCTTGAGGCGGCGGGCGCGGCCCATGTCATCGCGGAAACTGACTTCGACCACGGACGGGCGCACCACCTGCAGATAGACCCCAGGGATGCTGAGACACCCCTCTTCATAGGTATTGCAGGAGGCCCCGGCGGCGGTGATTTCCGGGTTGATCAGCACAAGCGGCGGGGTGGCCGCCTCCTCCAGATCAAGGTCGATGACCAACAGCTGCTGATGCACCCCGACCTGGGGAGCCGCCAGGCCAATGCCTCGGGCGGTATACATACTGCGAAGCATGTCCCTGGCCAGCTCACGCACCGCCTCATCCACCTTGCCGATGCGGCGCGCTGTCTGGCGAAGCTCCTGTTCCCCCAGGGTGTGGATGCGCCGGGAAGGGAACTCGGAGGGCTCCTTGGGCACCAGCATGGACGTGGTGCCCTGCTCGGCATGGCGGGCCATCTGGGCGAAGCTGCGCGCCAAGGAAAACACCTAAAACATCAAGGTCGATTCTAGGGTCCAGAAGTCGGAGGTACCGGTGACAGCAAGGGGTAGGGGGGCACCGATCCCAGCGGCCATCGCCGTGGGGTCCCTGCCGCTGGCAAAGGAACCATTGCTGGCCCAGGGGCGCCTGTTCTGGTTGGAGCAGCGTCCCCAGGAGAACGGTCGCACCACCTTGATGGCACGCAGGGCCCAGGGCACGCTCCCCCGGGACCTCACCCCGGGCCCCTGGAACCTGCGCAGCCGCATCCATGGCTACGGCGGCGGTGCCTACACGGTGGATGGGACGATCGCGGTGTTCGTGGACGACGCTGATCGCTGTCTTTGGCGACTGGATCTGGCGGCTGGACTGGAGCCAAGGCTGGATGTGGTGGCGGTCAGTCCGCCACGCCGGCTGACAGCGCCCTGGGAGCAGGGGTCAAGGGCCTTCAGCGACGGGCTGATCGATCGGGCCCGGGATCGCTGGATCGGCGTGATGGAGCAAGGGGGAGAAGACTTTTTGGTTGCAGTCCCCCTTGGCGGCGGCGAACCCCAGACCCTGCATCGCCCCGCTGACTTCTGCGGCTATCCGGTGCTCAGTCCCTCGGGAACCCATCTGGCCTGGGTCGAATGGCACCATCCCCACATGGGCTGGGAGCGGAGCCGCCTCTGGCTGGGGCGACTAGATGACCTGGGGGACCTTGCCGACGTGCGCCCGATCGCCGGTTCTGACGCCAGCTCAGCCCAGGGGATTTCGGTGTTTCAGCCCCTGTGGGCGGGGAAGGATCTGGTGGTCGCCAACGACCGCAGCGGTTGGTGGAACCTGGAGGTTCTGCGGGACGCCGAGCATCTGGCCAGCGGCGCCGAACCCCCCTGGCAACCCCTGCTGCCCCTCGAGGCCGAATTCGGGGCGCCCCAGTGGGTCCATGGGCTGCGCACCAGTGCCTGGGACGGCCAGCACGTGGTCGCCGCGGCCTGCCGCCAGGGCCGGTGGGAGCTGGGCACGGTGGCCATGGGGCCCGAGCCGTCCCCGGGTCAGGGCCCCGGGCCCAAAGTCCCTGCGGTCTGGCACCCCCTGACCCTCCCCTTGGATGACCTGGCGGGCCTCTGCGCCGAGAACGGCACCCTGGTGGCCATCGCCAGCGGGCCCACCACGACGGCAGGGCTTCTGGAGGTGAACCTGGACGACCGGAGCTGGAGCCATACCCCCACGGCGTCCGTCTCCGGTTCCCGTAGGGACCAGCAACCGCCGGAAGCGCTCTGGTTTGAAGGAGCTTGCGGCCGGCCCACCCACGCCTGGTTCCACCCACCCGAGGGGGGCCGGCACCCAGGAGCGCCCCTGCTGGTGAAGGGCCACAGCGGACCCACCGGCATGGCCCGCACCGGGCTGAGTGCGTCGATTCAGTTCTGGACCAGTCGCGGTTGGGGCGTGCTGGATGTCAACTACGGCGGCTCGACGGGCTTTGGCCGCGCCTATCGGCAGCGACTCGATCGGCAGTGGGGCGTGGTGGATGTAGAGGACTTGGTCGCCGCGGCCCAGGCCGTGCTGGCCCAGGGCTGGGCGGATCCGCAGCGGGTGGCCACCGAAGGGGGCAGCGCGGCGGGCTTCACCGTGCTGTCGGCGCTTTGCCAAACGGACACCTTCAAGGCGGGGGCCTGTCGCTACCCCGTCACCGACCTAGCCGATCTAGTGAAGGTGAGCCACCGCTTCGAGGCCCACTACCTCGATGGGCTCGTGGGCCCCTGGCCTGAAGCGCGGGATCTCTATGGGGCCCGGTCGCCCCTGAACCAGGTGGAGCAGCTACTTACTCCCCTGATTCTTTTCCACGGCCTGCAGGATGGGGTGGTGCCCGCATCCCAGAGCGAACGACTGGCCCTGGAACTGACGCGGCGGGGGGTGCCCGTGGAACTGCATCTCTTTGCCGAGGAAGGCCATGGTTTTCGAGCCAGCGCCGTGCAGGTGCAGGTGCTGGAGGCGACGGAGGCCTTCTTCCGCCGCCACTTGAAACTTTGATTTCCGTCCTGGAACGGCCTGAAACTGGCCCACTCCTCGCGGCCCTGGGCCGGCTGCTGCTGCCCCTGGCAATCCTGGCAGTGCTTCTGGTGGTGGGCCGCTGGATCGGCAAGGCCATCCAGATGAAGCGCCTAGGCCTGCCCGAGTCCCTGCTGGCGGGGGGCCTCGGGCTGCTCCTGGCCCCGGGCAGCCCCCTGCCGCTGCTGCCGCCGGCGGTGGTCTCCTTCTGGGCCGAACTGCCCCTGGCCCTATTGACCCTGGTCTTCGGCTCTTTGCTGGTGGCCAAACCCCTGCCCAAACTTGGCGCCCTCTGGCGGCCGCTGCGGGCCCAGATCCTGCTGGCCCTGATCATGGCCTTCGGTCAGTTCCTGGTGGGGGCGCTGGTGGTGGGGCTGGTGCTGCAACCGTGGCTGGGGGTAAGTCCGGTGATGGCCTGCCTGATCGAGGTGGCCTTCGAGGGGGGCCATGGATCAGCGGCGGCCATGGGGCCCACCTATGAACGTCTCGGGCTTGAGGGGGGCCAGGACCTGGGTCTGGCCATGGCGACGGTGGGTCTTTTGACAGCCAGCCTGGTGGGAGGGCTCCTGGTGGTGTGGGGTCGCTGGCGCGGCTGGCTGGCGACCCCATCCCCTGGTGAAGTCCAGCAGGCGGAAACGCTAACGGTGCTCGGCGCCCTGGAGAACCCGGGCGATAGTCCTGGAAAAGGACCGCCGACTCCTGACACCGCACCCGCCTCCCCGGCACCCGCCCTGGCCGCCGAGCCTGGGCCCCAAGCGGCCGTCGCCCGCTGGCTGGTCAATCTGGGTCTGGCGGGGGTGGCCGTGGCCCTGGGCTGGGGGGTCCGGCTGCTGCTGGCTCTGGCGGCCGATCGCCTGGGGGGAGGCGTGGCCGTTGTGGTCGATGCCCTGCCGGTGTTTCCGCTGGCCCTGCTCGCTTCCCTGCTGGTGCGCTGGGTGCTCGAACGGTGGAACCTGACGGCCTGGGCTTCGGCACCGGTGCAACAACGCATCGGCACCCTGGCGGCCGATCTGCTGATTGTGGCCGCGACCGCCTCCCTTGACCTGGGCCTCCTGGCCCGGGGCTGGCAGCCGCTGCTGGCCCTGTCCGTGGCGGGGCTGGCCTGGAATCTGGGGGTCGTGCTCCTATTGGGGCGCCGCCTGATGCCGACGCCCTGGTTTGAACGCAGCCTGGTGGAATTTGGCCAGGCAACCGGAGTGCTGGCCAGTGGCCTGCTGCTCTTGCAGATGGCTGAAGCGGAGGGCCGAACCGATGTGCTGACGCCGTTTTCGATCAAACAACTGCTGCTGCAACCCCTGCTGGCGGGGGGGCTGATCACGGTGGCGGCGCCCCTGGCGGTGGACAGCTGGGGCCTGCCGGCCTGGGGGGGCCTGTGCCTGGCGGTGGTGATGGGGGCCGGGGGCCTGGGGCTATGGCTGGCCAGGGCCGAAGCCTGAGACCAGGGGCCCCTAGCGCACCATGGCGGGCACGTTGCCGCCATCGACCGTCAGCACGGCGCCGGTGGTGCGTTCAAGGCGGGCCAGGGCGACAAAGGCAGCGGCCACATCGGCGGCCCGCACCTCGGCGCCGAGCAGGTTGCCTGCCATGTAGGCGGCCTCGCTGATGCCTCGGGCGGCGGACCGGTCGCGAATCATGGCGTCATCCAGGAGGCCGGAGCGGATGCGATCGGCATTGATGGCGTTGACGCGCACACCGGCCTCCCCACCCTCGAGGGCGTATTGGCGCATGAGCGCAAGCAGGGCAGCCTTGCTGGTGCCATAGGCGCCGAAGTTGGCGCCGGGGTTGAGGGCCTGCTTGCTGACGTTGAAGAGCAGCTGGCCGCCCAGCCGGCCGCTGGGCGCGGCTTGGCCGTTGCTGTCCCCAGAACATCGATCCTGGGCGCGGAACACAGCCATCGCCGCCTGGGCGACGGACTGGTGGGAGAAGAAATTGAGCTCGAAGCTGGTGCGCAACACCGCATCGGGCAGATCGGCCATGGCGCCGGTCCAGGCGGCGCCGGCATTGCTGACGATGATGTCAACGCCACCGAAGTGGGCACAGCAACGATCGAAGGCAGCACGCACCGCAGCGGAGTCGGTGACATCGCAACGCAAGGCCAGGGCCTGCGGGCCGCAGGCGGCGGCCACGGCGGCAGCCCGCTCGCCATCGAGGTCGATCACGGCCAGGTCGGCGCCGGCGGCAGCAAAGGCCCGAGCCGTGGCTTCGCCGATGGCCCCGCCACCGCCGGTGACCAGCACCACCTGACGGGCCAGGGGCTTCTCGGCGGCCTTGCCGAGCTTGGCCTGCTCCAGGCTCCAGTACTCCATATCAAACGTGTCGTCCTCATTGACGGGCTGGAAGCGGCCGATGCCCTCGGCCGCCAGCAGGGTGGTGGCCCAGGCTTCGGCGATGTCGGCGGTGACGGCGGCATCGGCGGCGGAGCGGCCGATGCCGATCAGGCCATGGCCGGGCAGGGCCAGCAGGCGAGGCAGGGGATCGAGGGGGGTTTTGCCGCCACCAACGCGCTGGTTCTGGCGGGCGAAATAGGCCCGGTAGTCGGCCAGATAGGTGGCTAGGGCCGCCTCCACCTGGATGCCCCACGCGGCCAGGTCCCCGGCATCCACGGCGTCCTGGTCGGCGGCGCCGGGGGGAGCGGGCAGCACCAGGGGCCAGGCCTTGGTTCGGATCACATGGTCGGGGGTGGCCACGCCGCGGGTCGCCCAGTCCGGCAGACGGAGGTAATCCACCACGGCGCGGCTCAGGGGGGTATCGCGCAGCGCCAGGATCCAATGGGTGGGACAGCCAGCATTGGCGGCGGCCCGGCCCAGGGCTCCCCGCAGGATCGGCAGCAAGGCCGCCGCAGGGGCCGGGCGCGCCGGCAGGGCCACCGCCTGGAGCCTGCGAGGCCCCTGGCCCAGGCGTTCTTCGGCCCGCCGCACCAACTCGATCATGCGGCGATAGCTCTGCTCGGCCGTGGCGCCAAAGGAGAAGAGACCGTGCTGCAGCAGCACCATGCCCTCCAGTTCGGCCCCCCCCTGGGCGAGACGCCGAGCCTCGGCCGTTTCCCAGGCATCGGCACAGGCCTTGGCCAGGGCAAAACCGGGCATCACGTAGGGCACCAGGGCGACCCGCTCACCAAACACCTCGCGGCACACCTGGGCCGCATCGCCCTGGTCGGCGAGGGCCAGCAGGGCGGTGGAGTGCGTGTGATCGACGAAGGTGTGTGGCTGGAAGGCATGCAGCAGGGCCTCCACCGAGGGGTTGGGGGCCGCGGGATCGATCAGGTTCTGGCGTTGGGCGGCCACCATGGCTTCATCACTGAGGGCATCGAGGACCCGCAGGGCGCGCAGGGGTTCGAGGCGCACCGCCGGGTGACCGGGGGGCTCAATGGTGCCCAGGTCCCAGCCACTGCCCTTGACGCAAAGCACGGAGATCGGTTCGCCGAGCAGGCCCACCACGGTGGTCTTGACGGAAGTATTGCCACCGCCATGGAGCACCAACTGGGGATCTGCCCCCAGCAGGCGGGCGCTGTAGGTGCGCAGGGCCAGATCGGGAGCCACGCCCTGGGCCCCGTAGCGGGCGATCGCCTCCTGGGCATCGCTGTCCGACCAGCGGTTTTGGACGGGCATGGGAGGGAAGCTGCTGGGGCAAGAGGCTAGGGGCAGGGGGGCTGGCCCCTCCGCGGGCCGCACAGCAATGGCGGCGTCGGGCTTGATTCGGGCGCAGTCCATGCCTGGGACAGGCAAGGGCTGTAGCCCTGCGCTCAGGCGGGGGTGCAGGGGCCAACCGGGCGGGCGCGCGGTCAGCAACCCCAGGCAAAAACGGGGTCTAAAAAAGCAAGAAGTCTGTTTAATCTGAATGGGGAGTCCCTATCTCCCACCGGCCAAAAGTCCCCAGATTCTTCACACCGTTCCATGGCGCTGCGCACGCTGCTGTTCCTGCTCACCAACCTGGCGGTGATGCTCACGATCTCGTTGATCTTGAGTGTGCTTACCGGCATTGGCTTACTCCCTCCGGATCTGCCGTTGTTGCCGCTGCTGATCGGTTCATTTTTCTGGGGCGTGGTGGGGGCCTGGATCTCCCTGCAATTTTCCGCTGAATCGGCCAAGCGGATGATGGGCATCCAGCTGGTGGGGCAGGGCGGAGGCTCCACGGAGCGCTGGCTCACCGACACGGTGGCGGGGCTGGCCCAGCGGGCCGGCGTGCCGATGCCCGAGGTGGGAATCTATGAATCGCCCGAGTGGAATGCCTTCGCCACCGGCCCCTCCCCCAGTCGGGCGTTGGTGGCGGTATCCACCGGCATCCTGCAGGGCATGCCCCAGCCCGAACTGGAAGCGGTGCTGGCCCATGAAATGACCCATGTCAGCAATGGCGACATGGTGACGATGACCCTGCTGCAGGGGGTGATCAACGCCTTCGTGATGTTCCTGTCGCGGGCGGTGGTGTATCTGCTGCCCAATCGCTCCGACCAGGACGGGCGGCAGTACGGACCACCCCCGACGATGCTGCTGGTGTGGCCCCTGGAACTTCTGTTGGGCGTGTTGGGTTCCCTGGTGACGGCCTGGTTCTCCAGGCACCGGGAATACCGGGCCGATGCCGGGGCCGCCCGCCTGACGGACTCCGAAACCATGGCCAGTGCCCTGGCCCGGCTCGGCAACATGGAAAACCTGCAAGATCCCCGCGATGAACCCGCCCTGGCGACCCTGAAAATCAACGAGCCGCCAGGGTTCCTGAGGCTGTTTGCCAGCCACCCACCGATCGAAAACCGCATCCGGGCCCTGCGCCAGATCCCCCCCAAATCGACCTTTTTCTGATGCCCTTGCCCCCGCCCCGCAACCGCGCCGTCCTTTGGGCATTGGTGGCGGGGGGCTGGGTTTTTGCCTGGCCCAGCGGGTGGAGGCCTCACCGCTGGGGACCTCCCCGCCAGCACCGGCGGCGCCCCTGGCTGATCCAGCCCCCCAGATCGCCCGACCGGGGGGCTGGAAAGACTGTTATTACAACGATGTCGTCATCGCCTGCATCGACCAGCAATTGCCCCAGGGGCTACGGATCGACTGGAAAGACGGGCTCTACATGGTCTATTCGGAAACCGCCGCCCCCCGGCTGGGAGATCCGCCCCTGTTACGCGACAACCTGGGTGGCCTCTGGCGCCGCGAACGGTTGGTGCAGGGCAACAGCCTGCTGGTCAATCTGGGCAATGGAAACCGCATCCTGATTCCCCTGCGCCACCCCTGCCGCCACCCCATGCAGGGGGAAGTGGGGTACTGCCGCTATTAAGGGAGGACAGCCAAACCTTTTCCTGACTAGAGAAGATAAATAATCCCAAATAGAACGACCCAGATGCCATCAACAAAATGCCAGTACAACTCGGCCGCTTCCAGGCCAAAATGGGATTCACGGTTGATCGAACCACCGGCCCTGGCCTGCCACCAGACAATCAAGATCATCAGGACGCCAAGGGTCACATGCAGGCCGTGGAATCCCGTCAATACATAGAAGGTGCTGGCAAACAGATTGGCTGTGAGTCCAAAGGGCAACTTGAAGTATTCCAGCATCTGGCTCGCCAAAAAAGCTGCCCCCAGGGCGGCGGTGATCAATAACCACAGGCGGCAGCCAAAGCCTGAGCCCTGACGCAATTGCCGGGCCGCCCGGTGGAACGTGAAGCTGCTGATGACCAACAGGGCCGTGTTGATGGTGGGGAGCAAGAGCTCGAGGTCATAAACACCGCCGGAGGGCAGGGGATTGACGGCCCGAAAGGTGAGATAGGCAGCAAACAAGCCGGCAAAGGTCATGCCGTCGCCGACAAGAAATAGAACCAAACCGAACATCCGGAAATCGCCGTGATGCTCTTCGTGATCACCGGATGGGTGATGGTGGCTGGAGGGGTGAAGCTCGGGGGCGGACTCGATCGCCGGGGCTGTCGATGGGGCGGTGCTGTTGGAAGCGGAAGAAAGACTGGTCACGGGGTGGTCTCCACAAGTCCATAGCCGTAGGGATGCTCCACATGGGGAGCCGGTCCGTTCCAGTTCTCCACCGGCGGCGGTGAGCTGGTCAGCCACTCCGGCGTCAAAGCACGCCAGGGATTGTTACCGGCCACCCGGCCACGCCAAGCGCTGTGGAAGACATTGATCAGAAAAGGCAAGGTGCTGAGGGCCATCAGCAGAGCCCCCACGCTGCTGATCTGATTCATCAGGGTGAATTGGGGGTCGTACTCGGAAACCCGGCGGGGCATGCCATTCATGCCCAGCCAGTGCTGGGGGCCAAAGCAAAGATTGAAGCCGACAAATGTGAGCACAAAATGGAGCATACCCAAGGGCTCATTCAGCATCCGACCCGTAATTTTGGGATACCAATGATAAATCGAACTGAAGATGATAAAGACCGTGCCACCGTAGACAATGTAATGGAAATGGGCCACAACAAAATAGGTGTCATGCACGTGGATATCGAATGGCACCTGGGCTAGTGCCACACCCGTAATACCGCCAAGCACAAAATTAACAATGAAGGCACAGGCAAACAGCATGGCGCTGTTCAGGGCAATCTTGCCTCCCCAGAGGGTGGCCAACCAATTAAAGAACTTGATGCCTGTGGGAACGGCTATGAAGGAAGTGGCGATTGTAAAAAATAGGCGCATCCATGGCGGCGTGCCACTGGTAAACATGTGGTGGGCCCAAACGATGAGACCAAGAAACACAATGGCCAAGATCGAATACACCATGGTGGTGTAGCCAAACAATGGCTTGCGGGAATGAACTGGCAAAATCTCACTCACCAAACCAAAGGCCGGCAGAACCATGATGTAGACAGCCGGATGGGAATAAAACCAGAAAAGGTGCTGATAAACAACCGCATTACCGCCAATAGCTGGATTAAAAAATCCTGTGTGGGCCACAATATCGAAGGCCAACATCACCAGGGTTCCAGCCAGAACGGGGGTGGATAGAACCACCAAAATGCTGGTGCCCAACATGGCCCAGCAGTACATGGGCAATTGCATCATCTTCAAACCGGGCCGCCGCAATTTCAAGATCGTCACAATGAAATTGATGCCCCCCAGGATCGAACTGCCGCCCAACAGCAAGACACTGAAGATCCAGATCAACTGACCCAAGGCGGGTGTCCTGAGGCTGAGGGGGGGATAGGCGGTCCAACCGGACTGGGAGGCCCCACCGATGAAAAAGCTGGCGATCAAGAGAAGCCCGGCGGGGGGAATCATCCAGAAAGCGACGGCATTGAGCCGGGGGAACGCCATGTCTCGGGCGCCCACATAAAAAGGAATTAAATAATTACCAAAGGCACCATTGACCACGGGCACGATCCAAAGAAAAATCATGATCGTGCCATGCATCGTCAAGACTTCGTTATAGACTTCTCGACTCAGATAATCCGAAATTGGAGTGGCCAACTCCGTGCGAATCATGCCCGCCAACACCCCGCCAACCAAATAGAACAGAAATCCGGTAACTAAATACTGAATACCGACAACCTTGTGATCGAGGCTGAAACTCAGATAACGCAGCCAACTGCCATGGTTGGGAATCAGGGAAACGGGCAGTTCTGAGGTGGATTCCATGGCCAAATGGTTGGTGGTTTAGGCGACAGGGAGGGTGTTTTTCGTGAGCCATTGATCAAAGGCCCCGCGGTCATGGACCACCACGGAGGTGCGCATACCCCCGTGATACGGACCGCAGAGCTCGGCGCAGATAATCGGGTAGGTGCCCGGCCGATTGGCGGTGAAGGTGAGGACCGTAGGCTGGCCGGGGATGATGTCCTGCTTAATGCGGAACTGGGGAACCCAGAAGGCGTGGATGACATCATTGGCTTTCATGCGTAACTCCACACGCTCGCCTTCGGGCACATGGAGTTCACCAGTGGTGATATTGCCTTCGGGGTAATGGAAAATGAAGGCGAACTGCAGGGCGGTTACATCCACCGTCAGATCAGCAGTTTCGCCGGAAACAGTGCTGATGCCACCCCAGACGCGATCTCCGGAGCCCGGATCGGTCGCGGGCATGGCATGCATAACACTATGGTCGGCTAGGGGGGCCATGCCCCCCATCCGCTCATAAATGTTGTAGCTATAAAGACCCACAAACAGGACCACAACGGCGGGGATGGCGGTCCAGACAATTTCCAAGGACAAATTGCCTTCAATGGCGGCTCCATCGCCGAAGTCCCCCGGTTGGCGACGAAAACGCACCAAGCTGTAGACCAACAATCCGCAGATTCCCAGGAACAGCATCGTGCCGATACTGAACAGAACCCGAAACAGTTCGTCATAAACTGGAGCGTTGACACTGGCTTGAACCGGCAGCATGTCAACCCTTTGACCCACCAGCAGGCCCAACAAGATGAGCCCAACGGAGACCAAAAAGTGGCCTGAGGGCACGGGACCCCAAGGGTAATCAAAGCGCCGTCCTGAGAATAGATGTTGATTTCTTGGCCCAAGGGGACCGAACGTCCCTTAGCTAGGGGGGTTCCCCTGCCGATCTCCGCCATGGAGCGCCCGCAGCCCTACCAATTCCGTTGCACCCTCACCTTTGGGGACATCTACGCCCAGATCATTGTCTGGCTGCTGGTGATCTTCGTCAGCCTGGCGGCCGGTCTGGCCCTGATGGGGGCGAATAACCCCATTTTCGCCCTGGTGGTGGTGGGCATGATTTTCGTGTTGTCGCTGCCCTTCCTGCTCTTCGCCTTCATCACCACCCTGCTCAACCACATCGCCCTGGACCCCGCCCCCAACCAGGAGCAGCCCTCCTGAGGCCTGACCATCCCCCTCGGCCTTGGGCCGAGCCGACCCTTGCGCAGCGGGGCGGGCCAGCCTGTTTTTGAGCCGACTTTGGTGGCCAAAATGACAGTGTTGCCCGCCTTTCCTCCCAATGGACCCCTTGCTTGCCAAAGGTTTTGCCAAGAATTCGAGCCGCCTGTGGAGCCTTGGCCTTGGTGCTGGCGCCCTCTTAGCCGTTGCCGCCCTCAGCCCGACAAAAGCCCTGGCGTTACCCATGGGCCCATTGGATAAATCGAATAACGACTCAACGCCTCAGCTTTCCTATCAAGAGTCCCGCCTAGGCATCAGCAACAAATACAAATCCAACAAAAACAGTTCCTTAACTGATTCTGGTTTATCTGAGCGGCCTTCGTTCACCGTTCCGGTTCAGTAACAAGCCCAAGCCCCGCCCCAAAAATCAATCCCCCTCACCTTTAAACCACGAGGCTCGATCCGCCATCCAGCTGGCTCGCCGCGCCCGGCCAGGAGGTGATCGCCACGGCCTCGCGGCCGGGAAAGCCGGGCCTGGTGCCTTCAGCTGGGAGCGAACCCCACTCGTCAACCACCACTAGCCCTTGGCGCCCCAGTTGGCGTCCAAGGGCTACGGCAAAGTGGATGCCATCGGCAAGCTGGTGACAGAGGGGTGGCTTGCATTAGCAAAAATACAACCATTGCCGAGTCCACCACCTAACAATTCAGCCGACGTATGGCAATTGAAAGAATGCGTTCATAATTCTTAGTTTCGCCGTAAATAACTGCATCGAAAGGGTTTTGGCCGAAAAGGTACATCCCAAAAAGCTTCCGTAGTCCGACCCTGGGTCGGGTGCAACATGAAATGAATAGGATGAGAAAGAAACCCACCCATATGAGGCTTCATGGACATTCGTATCAGTCAATTTGTCGCCATTCTGAAAAACTCAACGGTAAAGCTATTGGCAGGTTTGCTATGCATGGCTGCCTGGATGCTGATGCCATTACCTGCGATGGCCATGGCCAACAATCATGCAATTAACCCCCAGGTCATCGCAACCGTGGGCCAGAAAATGGAAGCGAAAACCAAGGAGGCAGAGGGCAAAGTGCAATCGGCTTACGGTGAATTAACCGGCAAGCCTGGCGAGCAAATCAAAGGCAAAGTCAAGCAGGTTCAGGGATCGGCCAAGGCAACCCAGCAAGACATCAAGCAAGGGGCCAAATCCATGGCCAATAAAGCCTCTGATGCTGCCGCAGATCTGGCCGATAAACTTAGCTGAACTTCCATGTCAGGGCCCTGATGTGGGCCCTCGACGTCGCCTTCTGAGCATGGCAACGTCGCTGCTTGACCTTCATCACCATTGCGGTCAAAATCATGCTTGAATCCCTTGCCATTGTCCTAGTCGTTCTCTGGGTCCTTGGGTTGGTCACCTCCTACACAATGGGAGGACTGATTCATATCCTGCTGGTCATTGCTGTCATCACTATCTTGCTAAGATTAATTAGTGGTCGGCGGGTCTAAGGTCCTCAAACAACCCCTTCAGCCCCGCCTCACTCGCCGCTGAGGTCCCCCGCTCGGTGATCAGGGCGGTGACCAGCCGGGCCGGGGTGACATCAAAGGCGGGGTTGAAGCCGGCGCTGCCATCGGGGCTCAACTGCACACTGGCCAGGTGGCCCCCAGTGGGGTCGTTGGTGTCGCCGTCGCGGCGACCCTGAATATGGGTCACCTCCCTTGCGGAGCGGGCCTCGATCGGGATTTCGGCCACGCCGTCATCCAGGTTCCAGTCGATGGTGGAACTGGGTAGGGCCACGTAGAACGGCACGCCATTGTCGTGGGCGGCTAGGGCCTTGAGATAGGTGCCGATCTTGTTGCAGACATCGCCGCTGCGGGTGGTGCGGTCGGTGCCGACGATCACCGCATCCACCTCGCCGTGTTGCATCAGGTGGCCGCCGGCGTTGTCGACGATGACGGTGTGGGGAACGCCCTCCCGACCCAATTCAAAGGCGGTGAGGCTCGCCCCCTGGTTGCGGGGTCGGGTTTCATCCACCCACACATGGATCGCCATGCCGGAGCGGTGCGCCTTGTAGATCGGCGCCAGGGCCGTGCCCCAGTCCACCGTCGCCAACCAGCCCGCATTGCAGTGGGTCAGCACATTCAAGGGGCGGTTCTGCCGCTGGGCCGGCCGCGCCGCCGCCAGCTCCTGGAACAGGCGCAGGCCGTGGTCGCCGATGGCCTCGCACATGGCCACGTCCTCCTCGGCGATGGCACCAGCTTCCGCCTGGGCCGCCTCGGCCCGTTCCGCCTCCGGCAGGGGGGCCACCCGATCCCGAACCCGCTCCAGGGCCCAGCGCAGATTCACGGCCGTGGGCCTGGTGGCATTGAGTCGCTCGAAGGCCGCCGCCAGGGCCCCATCGGCTGGATCCTGCTGCAGGGCCAACATCAACCCGTAGGCCCCCGCCACGCCGATCAACGGTGCCCCCCGCACCACCATCGTGCTAATCGCCTCGGCCGCCTGCTCCATGGTCCCCAGGGATCGGGTTTCAAACCGATGGGGTAAGAGGGTCTGGTCAATCACTCCGACCGACCGTCCCCCCTCCTCCAGCCAGATCGTCCGCCAGGCCTTGCCGTCAATGTTCATGGTGGCGGGCAGGGGCGACTAGGAAACACTGGACAAAAGAGTATTCGCTCCAAGATGACCTTGGCTCCTCCTACCCCCAGGCCCATGGCCGCCGCCTCGCCTGAACCCATCGATGTGGTGGTCGTCGGC
This sequence comes from Cyanobacteriota bacterium, assembly GCA_026389255.1. Classification (GTDB taxonomy): domain Bacteria; phylum Cyanobacteriota; class Cyanobacteriia; order PCC-6307; family Cyanobiaceae; genus Cyanobium. Next base: position 3,231 of record JAPLIF010000222.1, on the reverse strand, counting down.
GCCGGCCTCTCGGGGCTGGTGGCGGCCCGCCGGCTGCGGGGCCAGGGCCTGCGGGTGCGGGTGCTGGAGGCCCGGGATCGGGTCGGTGGTCGACTGGTCACGGCCATCACTCCCTCCGGTGCCACGGTGGATCTGGGGGGCCAATGGGGCGGCGCCAGCCACCACCGCTTGGAGGCCCTGGTGCAGGAGCTGGGCCTGGCCCCCCTTGATCGGGTTGCCATCGACGCTGCCCGCCGCCTCAAGCAGGAGTTCGATGGCTTGGTGGCGCAGGTCCCACCCCTGGCCCCCTGGACCCTGGATGGCGCCGAACAACTGGACCGCCAGACAATCGCCAGCTGGATGGAGGCCCGCAGTGACGACCCCATCGCCCAGCTGCCCCTGCGCTGGTTGGCCCTGGTGGGGGGGTCGGGGGGGTTTGAGCCGGCGGAGAGCTCGATCCTGCACCTGGCCTGGACCCAGGCCGTGGCACCCCAGGACGAAAACCCGGAAAGTTGGTTGATCCGCGGCGGCATGGGCCAGGTGCCCCAACGCCTGGCCCAACAGCTGGGCGAATCGGTCGTGCAAGTGGGCAACCCCGTCGTTGCCATCAGCCAGGACGCCAGCGCGGTGTGGGTGCATGGGGCCGATGGCCGCAGCCATCAGGCGGCCGTGGCCATCGTGGCCATCCCGCCCCCGCTGCGCAGCGGCATTCGTTTCGAACCGGACCTGCCCCCACAGCAGCGCGCCCTGCTGCAGCGCTCGCCGATGGGCTGCATGGTCAAGTGGCTGGCCGTTTACGCCAGGCCCTTCTGGCGGGAACGGGGCCACAACGGCCTGGCCCTAGGCGATCTGCCCTGGCTTGATTTGGTTGCCGACAGCTCGCCCCCCTGCGGCTCACCGGCCATCCTGGCGGGCTTCGTCTCTGGCCCTCGGGCCATCCGCTTGGGCCAGCTGGCCCCTCCCCAAAGGCGGGCTGCCGTCCTGGCGGACCTGGAGGCCTGCTGGGGCCCGGAAGCGGCCCGCCCCCTCGATTTGATCGAACAGGACTGGACCCAGGAGACCTGGAGCACCGGCGCCTTCACCACCTACCTGAGCCCAGGGGCCTGGACTGGCTTTGGCCCAGCCTGGCGCCAAGGTCACGGCCGGCTGCTTTGGGCTGGCACCGAAATGGCGACCCGCTGGCCCGGCTACGGCGAGGGAGCCATCCTGGCGGGCGAAGAAGCCGCCCACCAAGCCCTGGCTCTGGTGGGTTGAACCCGTGCTGGGGGCACCGCTACGGCTGCCTTGGCGGCCCCAAGTGGGCCACCCGAGACGGCCACCCACTCGGGGGCGGGCCTGAAGTCAGTCCGTCTTCTCCCCAGTCTCAATGGGGCCCGAAGACGCATTCTTGCGTCCCTGCGCGCTGATCGCCACGCGGTTGTTCGACCCGCTAGAGGAACGGCACCGGGCCAGGAAGGCCAGCAACACACCAGCCCCCCCGAGCCCCAGGGTGGCCAGCAGCGACGGCCATGGCGACCATTTTGCGGAGGATTTGGACCCAACCTCCGGTGACCTGATTGCCGATGCATCCGGGGCCTGGAGGGCCCCAGGGGGAACGACCCCAGGCGGCATGGCCCCGGGAGGCATCCTTTCCGCAGGCCCAGCCCCTGGAGGGACCATCCCGGGGGGAACGGCGCCAGGGGGAGGCATCATCCCCCCTGGCATGGGGCCTTGGGATCCGCCAAGGGAGCCTGGGCCAGGGACCATCGGCATGCCATTGGGCCCCTGCCTGAGCCGTTGTTGGGGCCCTGCACCTGGTCCCCCCCCAGCCGGGATCCTCGGCCCGCCCATCCGCCTCGGATCCATCCCGGAAGCTCCGGGACCCTGGGGCGCCATGCCTGGCAAGAAGGGATTGATCCCAGCCCCTGGTCCCATCGGTGCGAAGGGATCCACCAAACCATTGGGGCGGTTGGGCCCACCAGCAGGACGGCCAGCCCCTCCCGCAGGGCCGCCCGGCCGGGGAGCAAGGGGGACGGAGGGGGGGTTGGCCGAGGCCGACCTAGGCGTCGTGGAGCCCTAGGGCTGCCACAGAATCAACGGTTCGACCAATACCTGGGGGGCCAAGCCAGCCGGGGCCGATCGGGCCGGGGGCACCGGGGCCCCCAAGCCTTTGCTGGGCCCCACCGTTGGCTGGGCCAAGGGAGTGGCTGGGGCGAGGCCTGGGGCCACAACCGCCGGAGGCCCCTTGGGGGCCAGGGGCTGGCGGGGAAGTCCATCAGAGCCTGGGGCCGGTGTTGCCGCTGGGGTCGGCATCTGGGCCAGGACTGGTGCAGCCAGCAAGGCCATCACCGCCGCAGCCCCAAGGGTGATCGGCTGGTTTTGGCCCATGGTTGCACTGCCGCTTGCCGGTAGAACTTAGCCACCAAAGCTCCAGAGAACACAGCACAGCCGCTCGCCTGGGGAGGCAGGCCTCCCCAGGCCCCGATCAGGCGTGCTCCCGCAGGAAGCCGATGGCCCCCACCAGTTCGGCGGCGAAATGGTCGATCTCCGCCTCCGTTGTCGTGAAGGCCAGACTGGCCCGGGCCGAGCCACTGAGGCCGTAATGGCGGTGCAGCGGTTGGGTGCAATGGTGGCCGCTGCGGATGCAGATCCCAGCCGAATCCAGCAGGGAGGCCAGGTCGTTCGCATGCAGCCCCTCCACCGCAAAGGCAGCCAGGGCGCCACGATCGGGCTGTTGTTCAGGGGTGGGCCCGAGGATGCGCAACCCGTCTATCGCCTGCAACCTCATAAACAGTCGCTGGGTCAGGTGCTGCTCCCAGGCATGGATCCGGTCCATGCCGAGGACTGAGAGATAGTCCAGGGCGGCCCCCATGCCGATGGCCTCGCCGATCGCCGGGGTGCCGGCCTCGAACTTGTGGGGTAGTTCGGCCCAGGTGCAGCGATCCAGAAAGACGTCCTGGATCATCTCGCCACCGCCCAGAAAGGGGGGCATCGCCTCCAGCAGGGCCTCCCGGGCCCAGAGGAAGCCCATCCCGGTTGGACCGCAGAGCTTGTGGGACGAACCCACCAAGAAATCACAGTCGAGCTGGGCCACCGAAAGCGTCTGGTGGGGCAGGCTCTGGCAGGCATCCACCAAAATCAGGGCACCGGCGGTGTGGGCCAGTTCGGCGAGACGGGCCACCGGATTGCAGGCCCCGAGGGTATTGCTGACGTGCACCACGCTCACCAAGCGGGTGCGCTCGTTCAACTTGCTGATCCAATCGTCGACATCCA